>JAZRVB010000183.1:0-6361 GCA_045598885.1 Bacteroidales bacterium | reverse complement strand
TTTCGACAACTTTGTCGTCAATCTCTTTAGTGCGATCGCGGCATACTGCTTCTTCCCCAAGAAACCTTCTATCAACCTTGTTCGTGTATATGACAATCAGCTTACAATCTATTGATTGATTTCGTCGAACTCACGTTAATTATGTGGACGGACAGTGTTCTGTATGTGGAACATCAAAGATAATTGTTGCTGAGGGCTATGATGCCAATGCAGAAGGCACGGAAAATGCCATCCACTGGCAATGTGTGAAGAATGGTGACACCGATACTTACACGCTCGAGATATCAGGCTCGGGAGTGATGAAGGATTATACCTATAACACAATGCCCTGGTATGAATATAGAAGCAATGTAACTGCCATCACCGTAGGGGCAGGCATTACACGTATTGGTAACTATGCTTTTTATTTCTGTCAGAATACAACCTCTGTAACCATTGACGAAGGTGTGGAGAGCATCGGACAGCGTGCTTTCCAAAATGTTGGATACCATACTCAAATTGATGAACTGGTAGTGCCAGCTTCTGTCAAGAGTATCGAGGAAAAATCATTCTACTGGATGAATGCCAGAAAACTTATTTTCGCAGCAGGTTCACAACTGGAAAGCATCGGAAGCACGATATTTGACATTGCTGACGCATGCTACTTTATTAACTTCACAGGTGCTCAAAAGCCTACGATAGCTGATGATGCATTCAGTAAAATGTATGTAAATATCGTCTGCCCTGAATCATGGGGGGATATTGAAGCAGGATATGGTGCATATACTGCCACGTGGCTCAAGGGTGGGCAACTGGCTGACGAGGTTACTCCACTGACGCTCGAAACGCCAGTTGCGGATGTGACATTCCCAGCAAAGCAGGCTAAATGGTTTTCCTTCACACCAGAGGAGTCTGGATTATATATTCTGAGTGCTCTGAATAGAACCGAAGATAACCTAAGGTTATATGTCTTTGATAGTTCTGACCTCTCAATGCATCTGGTAGAAAGAGATAATATGCTGCCATGCCAGCTGGAAGCCTCGAAAACATATTACTATAAAATATGCTCATATTTTGGATCGACCGCATCCTTGCTGCTGGAAGCTGCAAAGACCAGCGGTACTTTTGGCAACGATGACGCTCTGACATGGGACTTTACCGACGGCATCCTTACCATCGGTGGCACAGGTGCTTTGACCGAACAAATTGATGGGAATGCTCCATATTCTATCTATAAGGATGAAGTTACTCAGGTTGTCATCAACGAAGGTGTCACGGCCTTGTGTGAATTTGCTTTCTATCAAGCCAACAATATCTCTACCATCACACTGCCTGCCACCTGTACGAATCTTGGACAGGATGCATTCTTTGACTGCAGCGTGTCAAAGCTGTATGTGGGAGCCACAGAGCTGACCAACCTGCCTAATGGAATTGATGTGGCTAATATATTCAGCTCCCCTAAGGATGACAAAGATATCTATTTCCTTAGTCAGACAGCATATAATCAGGCGGTAAATGCTTTGAAGGAAGTTAATGAAGAGGCGGAAGAAATGGGAGAGGAAGAGGTCACATGGGGAACCCTCCATGCACCTGTATCCGTCAGTGTGAAGATAGGTGGCACCACAACACCGCTGATCTCTGCCTATGCCGATACCTCATACACATTCAGCGCTACCAGCATCGCAGAAAAGGGGATTGATCCATGCGCCTACACTTGGAAGAATGCAGACGTGGATGTGGCTTACGGCACTACCTTCGAGAATGTCCGAGAAAGCATAGTGTTGGTTGGCACGCCTGGAGAGAATCACGACTTCAGCAAAAAGACCCTGACAGCAGAGTCTGTAGAGGATGGTCTCTATGCCTACGTCTGCGAACGCGAGGGTTGCGGAGGACATAGCGATGCTCGTGTAGTGAAGGACTTCAACGGCGAAGGCAATCACCTTGCACTGACAAAGGACGGCTCTACCTACTCTGCCGCCAGCGTCACCATCGAGGACGGCAACGCATTCCAGACGCCAGTAACATTCACCACCAGCAACGTCTCAATGGAGCGTACCTTCACCCAGAGCACCAGCGATGCAGTAGTGCCAGCCACCATCATGCTGCCATTCAGCATTGAGGCATCTGCACTTGCTACCGAGGACGGAGATGTGGTGACAGGCACCAAGTTCTATGGCTTCACCTCATTGACCCAGAATGCCGAGACAGGCAAGTGGGAGGCTAATATGGATCGCGTCAAAGGCACAGTTGAAGCATATACTCCTTATATGATCGTACTGACCGAGGGCACATCTATCGACTTCGGCAGCAACGAAGTGACCTTCGCTGCCACTCCTGCTGAGAATAATAACACCACTCAGGGTGAGTGGACATTCGTAGGTACCTCAGAGCGGAAAGTCTGGACGGACGATGACTATGTTAACGGTGAGGTTTATTACGGCTATGCGGCATCAGGCCAGTCAACGGCCGAAGCTGGCAAGTTTGTCAAGGTAGGCACAGACGCTTCGATCAAGCCGCTCCGCAGCTACATCATGAAGACTCCTGTTGCAGCAGGTCCGAAGAATGCTCCTACTCGTGCAACTGATGTTCAGTTGCCAAACACCATTGCAGTTCACCTCAACGAATTATTTGCTACAGGTATCGGTGAGCTTAACATCGAGACCGGCGAATTCACCTTCGACGGATGGTATGACTTGAATGGCAACCGTATCAGCGAGCCAGTCAAGAACGGAATTTCTATCAAGAATAACAAAAAGGTAATTATAAAATGAAAAAGGAACTGAACGACAAAAAGTCGTATGTAATCCCCAAGATCCATGTAATCTCTATTGAGACTACTGACATTATTGCTACGAGTGATGACTTGTATCATGAGGAATTAGGTTAACGTCAAATATTTATATGATTATGAAAACAGAAGCATTGAACAAAAAGAAGCTGTATGTACAGCCAAAGATGAAGGTCTGCGTGATTGATGCCTGTGACATCATCGCTACCAGTAATCCTGAGGATCCAGACGAGATCGGTGTGAATCTGCGCGACTGATATTGTTTTGAATCCATTTATACTAATATAGATAATGAGGGCTGCAAGCGACTATGATGCCAACTTGCAGCCCTCGTTGTCTCTCATCTCCTTCGTACACCTCGCAATCCACCAAGGCAGACATGAGCGTAAGCCTGACGGAACATGTCTTGACGGAAGTCATCAGGATCCTTGCCGTCCCAGCGCAGGTTGGACGAACTGCCGCCACCACCCTCAGAGCGAGAGAAGACAGGGTCACCGCCTACGAGCGAGACGAACTCTGACACTACGGAATGACGGATCTCCGGATTCTCGGCCAGCTCCCTGTCCCACTCCTTCTGGTTCCACATGTTGGGCTTGCCGATCACAGGCATCTCTACACTGATCTTCTCCAGCGGTGTGTACTCATCGCCGGCTTGTAACAAAGCATGTATCAGCTGAGAATCCGGCATCGTCACCATGGTCTTGAACTCGCCATTGAGCACTAGATTCAAGGTGCTGAAGTAACGATTGACTTTCTTCGATGATAAGTATCTTATAGGGATTCATGAGCGCTGTCTGAATAATCGTTCTAACAAATTCATGCTTTCCAGCAAATCTGCGAAAGAAGGAGGATTATTGTAAATCATAGAGCCATTGGTTTCTTCATAATCATTTTTCCAGCTTTCCATCGATTCTGTCGGTGGTACCAACTGTATTCGATCTCTTATGTCTGGCGTATAGTCAACGCCTTGCATGCTGGTCAATGTTGCTCGATGATGATGGATTGTTTCCCAAAGTTCATTGTTGGCGATAGCTTTTTCGGCCAGACCTTTTTGCATCATCATGTGCAGATCATAGATGTGACGAGAACGACGACGGGCCTCGACAGGCTTCCCTGTTGAGAACAATTCATGCAAAAGGAATGCTTTCTCAAGGAATGTCTTCTCGGCAATAGCAGTTCTGACCTTGCTCGATGCAACGGTAGTATTGATCGTGGGTAGGGATGTTTCGATCAGACTGTTTATTTCCACACTTTCCGTAGGTTCAAGCAATGACCGTGATCCTGCTTCCACCTTGACAATAGGGGCAAGATAAGATATCTGATCTGCAAACAATGACTGATAGCGGACGAAGATTGTTCTTGGTTCGGGATAGGTACTATCTCCCTCTCCATCCGGTTGCGGTTCAATCGTACAACGACCGTTCAATGGCGTTTGCCCAATAGCGTCTGACAGTTGTCTGTATAATTCATCACGCACAAACACAGATGACTCTTTTCGAAGTTGTTTCACTTTCTTCTTGGTCAACTCACCATTAAGATTGAAAATTGTGCGGTCAATAGCTAAATCTATATCCTCAGAAAAGCGGTTTATCAGTCCCCATACCTTGCTGAGCGATGTGCCTCCCTTGAATACAAGAGAGTCTGCACAAGGCAACGTAAAGATAATCTGGATTATAGCAGTAACCCATAGATCTTTCTCTATAGCTTGCTTTGCCAGGTTGTGGCGTATAGCTGCCTGTTCAAGCACTATGCGCTGTTGAGTCTCTGGCAACGAGAAAAAATCATTCTTCTTCATATAGCGATTTTATCAATGATGACACCCAGGCAGGCATCAGTTTATAATCTTGTCTTACGGTTCTGTTAGCATCCTTCATCAGAAGATCTCGTACCTGTGATTTGATTTCATCTGTTATGCTGTCCTGTCCTAGACTTTTAAGAGCGAAAGTGAGTAGCATGGCCAGATGACTGTTAAATGCAAGGTTCTTAGGTGTTGTACGCTTGAACTGGATTGTTGCTCCATTAGACAATGTCAGTTTTCGGTTGTACCCATCGGTCAAATACACGACGTTCATGGGTATTTGTGTAGATAGCCCAAGCCTATTGAGCGCATAAAGCCCCGTCGGGACAATACGAGCCTTATCCCTTCGGGCAACCGCTTCTGCAATGTCTTCGAGCGTAGGATAAAGTACACCCAATCCAAGCACCTTGTCTTCTTTGGGATAGTAGTAGATACCACGACCAATGCGTATGATTAAGCCTTGATTCGTCAGTCGTTCCAAAGCTTTATTCACAGTCGATTGTTCTCCGTAGCGCACAAACTCGGAGGGGAAAAGAAATGTTCCCCTTCCGCGTTTCTTTGTTGATTCAAGTATCTTATCTTCAATAGATTTATTGCACATATTATTTTATTTTTGTCGCAAATATAATCCGTTTTTACGACAAAGACAAATTATAAGAGAATAAAATGAGTGGAATATCTTTGTTTTTTACTATCTTTGATATTAGTGGTATATAAAAGTATCATTTTTTTAGTCCATATTCACTTCGTCCACCCTTTACAATCAAGTAAGCCCGATGGAATAACGCCCGTCGCTGTGCTTCCGTTTCTTCATCGTCATTCTTACCATCCCATCTGAGACTAGAATTGTCGCCACCGCCTCCGGTAGAAGAAGTCGGTGTTGTCACGCTATCAATCAAAGAAAAGAAAATGCTGGCGACATGGGTTCTGAACTCAGGTCGAAGTCTCGCTCCATAAAGGTCGATACTGACAAGTTGAAGAGTACGCCTGCATAGCGGAAGGCGATACGGTAGTGGTCACGACGCTCGCCGTATGGCCAGACCACACATTGTTTCTCGGCATCCTCTGAGAGCTGGTTGAAGATTGCCTTGTATGCTTGTCCCATTGGCTTCACGGATCTGAGAGTTCTGTTCCTCTGCCCATTTCTCACGACCTATTAGTGGAGGTGTACCGATTTGTGGAAATACAACCTGGATATTCTTAAGTGGAGTATATTCTGCTTTTGCAGACAAGACACTTATTAATTCGTTGTACTCATCGGTTTTCTCAGCAATCATCTGAGCCTTTCGATCATACTGGGCATTCAGCTTGTCCAGTTGCTTCTGCAGCTCGGCAATCTGCTTCTCTCCCTCCTCAACGGTTATTTGACCAGAGTCAATCTGTGACTGGATAACGATGCCGCGATTCAAATATCTCGGTCACAATACCAAAGGGAGCCTGTTTCTGTTGGAATCTGCTAGAACTTCATTATTTTCTTACCACCGATGAGATTTATGCCCTTCTGTGTTGATCGGAGCTGACGTCCAAAGAGATCGTAGACAGGAGAATCCGTGTCGGATAGGCAGGAAGGGGTTTCAATGCCCAATTCATGTTCCGTAAGAGGGATGATACTATTGAACTCCTTCCAGACATCGGCTGCACGATATAAATCTACAGAGGCTGATGGCACATGAAGCGTGCAACTGCTAAGCGAAGAGGTCTGGAAAGCAATGGCATCTGTCTCTGGCACATTCTCCGTGTAGCAATACACATCACTGAGGCTTTTGCACCAGGAGAAAGCCTGGAGTCCTATGCTT
>JAZRVB010000182.1:0-6720 GCA_045598885.1 Bacteroidales bacterium | reverse complement strand
AGCCTCAAGACCTGCTATCTGCGTGTTGATGTCAGAGATCTGGCTGCGCACGTCCTGTTCTTCACGGTCAAGTTCGGATGTATCAAGACTGTTGTTTCCAGAAAGCGTGGTTGCCATCACGCATTGTCTGGTATGGTCATTCAGGGAACTGCCGCATGAGGAACACTTATACTGGGTATTACCCTCGCCAAGGGCAACATCCTCGTTGCAGGTTACGGAGATGATAACCATCTCACAGCCCTTCATTTTGGACGCATCGGTAGTCTGGTAGTATTGCTTGCTGTCACTACCGATGTAGTATGTGCGTCCATCTTCATTGATATTCAGTTCGTCACATTTTACCTGCAACTGTTTCTTGAATGTATTGAGATCCATGGAATAGGAATCGAAGAAATCCTCATATACCTCCTCGGTACGGTTCCATGAACGGGTAACATAGACGCTGTAGGCGTATGCCTTCTTGGTCTGCTTGCCACCTTGTGATATGATATAGGCATTCTGCCACTCGTTGATGCTGTATGTTGAGCCATCCGTAGCTTGGCTGTTGAGCTGATTGACACGCGAACGTGACCAACCGGCATGACTCTCCGAGTTCTGCTTGATGGCCTCGATCTGTGCTGAGCTCGGATAGAAGTTCGGATCCTTGGTCTCTATGCGATACCAATGGTTTCCCTTCAGGATGGAGTTGTCATCAGTCGGTGGCTCATAGTCGCAGAGGACTTCGCTACCGGCATCCTTCCAGTAGATATACCACCGCTGAGTGTAGTACTGACCCATGGTTTCACGTGTATAGTCCGTAGTCCAACCAGTCATATTATAGTTAGACAGCTTCCAGAGCTTAGAGACGTTGGCTTCTCCTCCGAGCAGATCCATCACAGTGCCAGGCATGTCCTGGCGCAGTCCGTTGAAGAGGTTGTAGCCATTGCTGGCAATGTCATATACAGCGGAAGCCTTTTCCATGAACGAACCCTGAAAAGACGAGCCTCCCATAAGACTATTGCCGAGATTGGTCACTCCAGTCTGGGCAATGGACGCCCCTGTCTGATAGAGAGTGTTGATGTCATTCTTCAGATTCTCCTTGGTAAAGTTCCCCCCAATGTTACCGAATCCGTCAAGTACAGTCCGCCAGTCCTGTCCACCGTTTGTGACAACGTCGAACAAGGCTGCGAACTCCGGATTCATCTCAAGGAAAGCAACATCGCTGAAAGAGAGGCGACCGTTGGTCACCACACTTTCAAACTGTTGGCACAGGGACTTGGTCTCTGCGCATACCTTACCGAGGTAGCTGCCCCAATAAAGGGCATTCTGAGGAGAATGGATCATCTGACCGCTGACCGTCCATATCTTAGGCATGATATTCGAGGACACCTGCTTATAGATACGGCGGTAATAGTAGTTCTCATCGGGTGACACCCATATCCCCATGTCGGTAAGCGCCTTGCGGTCAAGGTATTTTGAAGAGAATATACCTGCTGCTGCCATCTCTGCATTGGTGTATTTCTTCAGAATCTCCTCCACCTGCTGACTATAGTATGCCTCTGCTGCCGTCTCAGTGCCATAAGCACCCACCATGGCGGCAGCGGTCTTATAGTCGATGTTGACGCTGTAGTACTGGGCTGACATCGGGGTAATGCCAACCGTAGTAAACAGTGCTATAGTCAGAAATTTCTTCATTATGAGTCAATTATTGTTATGATTATCCGGTGTTCCACATCTTGGGCTTGGGCAGGTTGAGAACCCTGCCAGCCGCATTGACCTTCTGTGCAAACTGAAGCGTACCCTTTATGCCACTGCGTTCCCAGTCCTGACAGTATTGCAGGAGAGCTTCCTGAATACCACAGCCGAGTTCCTTCTTGTAGAGTTTGAGGGCATCCTTCTCCAGCCGCTCCGTGGTGTAGGTCATATAGCATTCGTGTGGCTCCTCGACACCGAAAACTGCCGATTCCGTACCGCGTCGTACGAAAACCTCGTTGAAATAGGCACGACCTTCCTTGTTCTGCAGACGGTTTATTGTAAAAATCTTCTTGCAGTCCACATCGGTCAGGCCAAGCACTTTCTTGATGTCTTCGAAGCGTTCCTTGAACTTCGACTGGTCGAGTAGCATCATCACATCCGAGTTGTTGATGATGGCTTCCTTGACGATAGGGGATGAGATAATATCCTGTATCTCCTGAGTCACCACGCCGACAGTACCCCAGAACTTACGCACGGTCTTATAGAGGTATTTGATGTAGTCAGCCATGAGCGGTGAAGCAATAGCTTTCCATGCCTCCTCGATGATGAGAGCCTTGCGGTTCTTCTTCAGACGCATCTTCTGCAGGAAGACATCCATAATGATGAGCGTCACGATCGGGAACAGCTTAGGATTCTCCTTGATGGCATCCACCTCAAAGACGATAAAGGTTTCATCGAACAGAGAAGTGTCTACATCCTCGTTTAGTATTCGCTCATAGATACCTCCCGTATAGAAGGCTTCGAGCATGGTCGAGAACTCGTTGTAGTTGATGGTGTCGATACCGTTCTCCGTACAGACGATCTCAATATCCACTGTGGCAAAGTCATAGAACGTATTGAAAGATAGTTTTTCCACTTTCATGTTACCACGCTTCTGAGATAGTCTTTCAATGGTGGCATCCACCTCCTTCATAATCTCCTCATGGGGCTTGTTGACGTACTTCGATGAGAGGCTTCGCTCCAGTTTCTTACGCACCTGGGACTCTCGAAGGGGCGTGTAGGAGTTCTCGCCACTGAAGAAGTTGCTATAGTACTCATCAATGACCTTGTCAAGCATAGTCTTCTCAATCTCCGTGATTGCATCAGCATGATCCTGACCTTTCCAGATAAGCAGTATAAGATTACGAAGGAAGTCCTTCTTCTCGATGTTATACTCTTCCTTGGTAATCTTGAAGGGATTCATCGAGATAGGCTTCTCCTCGGTATAGGCAATATACTTACCTCCGAAGTACTCGCAGAGACCCTCATAGGAATTACCAGTATCGACCATGACGATGTCAGTACCCTGCTCATGAAGCTGACGGACAACCGAATTGAGATGGAATGACTTGCCAGAACCCGAAGGACCGAGGCAGAAGAAGTTACTGTTGGCAGTCATCTTTTTGGCACCTTCCTTACCCGTGATGTCCACAGCGACTGGCACACCCTGACGGTCGGTATAGTAGATTTTGAGAGGTGTGTCCTCACTGTGTTGGATATGTTCCTTATAGAGCAGACAGGCAGCGGCATCGGAAAGTGTCAGGAAACGGTCATACTCCTCGTTCATGGCATAGCAGTTGCCAGGGAAGGAGGCTACGAACAGTTCCAGTTGGTTATAAGCGTGCTTCGAGATATGGATGCCCTGTTTGCCGAAGGAGTTCTCCAGATGGTTCGTGCATTTCTGGATGTCCACATGACTTGGAACCGTCACCATCAGGTTGTAATGAACATATACAAGCTGCTTGCTTTCGCGTGCTATCACATCCTGTACCTTCTTGATGTCCTCAACGGCAAGGAGGTTGTTAGGATTGGCAAGCGAAGCGCTGCGGTTCTTCTTCTTTTCAAGGAGTGCCATCTCACGTTTCTGGTTCGGCATGAAGATCATCTGATTATAGACAACACATTCCGCTTCGGGGATAGAGTCTATATGAGAGAGCAGATCTACAGGCATGGAGGTATTGTTTACCTCGATGTTAGTATAAGGACGGATAAGACTGGGCAGGTTAGCCACATCCACGTCGATGAGCGAGTATATCTTGGTCTTGCGGTCACCCATACCGATGCATTCCTCGTCTACCTTGAAGTTGTTGAAGGCAAAATGATCGTCCACGAAATTCTGGGCAAAGAAGCGGTCAACATAGACCTTTACCTCGTTGGCATTGAGAAAGTCCGTGTCGAGTCCTGCGTCACGCAGCTGGTCATGTACCTTGCGTATCTTGACCTTAAAGTCCTTCCATTGCTTCGGATCGTAGCTCAGCAGACGGGATTTCTTGTTTTCCTGCGTGATGATAAGGAAGGTCTCACTGTCTGTATAAGCTCTGTCCTTGAAAAAACGGAAGTATGACTCTGACAGAAACTCCTTGCCAGTGCCGTCCTCGTTGAATTTCTTGCGGACAAAGATGTCCTGCTTGTGCAGCGCATAGCCTTCACCTAGTGTCTGGGCGAGGGCAGTGAAGAGGTTTGCAAACTCGTAGTACGCATCGGTATTGGCAGAGTATTTCTGTACGGAGTTGCTCATACGGAGGATGGCAGAATACTGCCCGAGCTTCGTATATGCGACACCTATGCCTTCATCCTCGGCGACATTGAAGTAGATGTCCTGGAACACCTTCTTGCGCTTGCCACCTGTGCCGAAGGCATAAACCGAGATTGCCATGCCGATGAGTACTGCGATGATAAATAGGATTACGTATAGCGTCATTTACCTGTTTTTACTTTTTGTTATGTTTGGACTGGAAGTACTCCAGGGTGCAGATATAGTCCTTCTGCCATTTTGCCTTATGTTCTTCAAGGAAGAAGCATTCTTCCGGATCCTCGCCCTGTGCAAGGTTGATACCGAGGCAGGTATAGCCTAACTGCGCAAAATGAGCAATATCCCTGGCGATGACATTCTCGATGCTGTCCAGAATCCTGACCTGAGTTTCCTTGTCATAGTCCTCGATATAGCGACCCTGATAATTGCCGCATCCAAGACTACAGAATACGGCGGCTCCCATGTCGCTGCCGTCAGAGATCTCGATATTGATGATACCATCCTTATGGTTGCTGACCTTGACAGAGACTGTCGGCTGAAGAATACAGATGCCTGTATGTTCCTCTTTTGTTATGATTACAAAGTGTTCCATTGCTGAAATGATTTAGAATAGATAGAAAAGACGTAGCTGAGCTGCGCCATATTGCTTGGATAAGGAACAGGTAATGATGCCAGTGGTGAAGTCAATCATATAGTAGTGACTGCCGTTCTCATTGCTCGTAAGGTATTCGCCTTCGAGAGGTGCAAGTTCTGGAAGTTCAACCTTCCTTTGTTTGACGAGATAGTACAGGCGTACCATCTCCCCGAGAGAAGGAACGTATGCTCCGCTATGTCGCTGCACCTCCGTCAGCATCGAATCGAAACGTATGCCCTTGGCACGTGCTGCCACCTTGTTGCTGCGAACGGTAATAAGATGCGTAAGTGCTGCACCGTCTGTATATCCGATGGCATATTTGTCATTGTATGGCATCTTCGGAGTCCAGATGACCTTGTTCGCATCGGCAATGCCATCATGAAGACCTGGATTGAGAACACCCTCGCTGCGCTTGCCATCGATAGTGGAAAAATCCTTTCCTGTAGGTAGTTCGCTGTTCGAGAAGACGAATCTGCCGCTACAGTCGCTGATAGCTACCGCCTTGCCATGTTTGCCGTCAGTCTCATAGACCACGGCAATGGACTTACTGTCACGTTCCCGAGTGACATAGCCGTCAGAACGGAGAAAATGACCAACTTTGATGGTGTCGGAAACCACATCTTTCCTGTTGTTCATATAGAATTTACGTTTACTGTCCACCCAGCTGCTGCTGACCACAAAGTCATTTTTTGTCACTTTCAGATGGAGTTCCGTCAGTGATCCTGCATGCATGGGAGGGATGGTTCTGCGAAGGAAGCGTTGCGTACCGTTGATGACGGCGTGGATAGAGACAACACCGGCGGTATCTGTCGGGATAAGGAAGAAGTCATGGTTGCGTCCGTTGTTCAGCAGACAGTCCGCTTCGGGTGCATCGATGCTCCATTTGGCATTCTTCTGGCACCACTCGCCGGTATAGGGCATGTAGAGACCACTGTTGTAGATGTAGTCACCGGCTATGGAGAGTTTGTCAAGGTGGTCTCTTACGTCATCACTCTCCGTAACGATACGCAAAAGTGCCATTCCTGAACGCCATTCGTACCTGATCCTGGTTTCCTTGCCGAAACTGCGATCAGACTCCTTGCCATAAAGGTTTTCACCGAACGGAGCCTTGAGTTCTATCGCCGATGTCGCCTTGGCACCGCGATGAACAGGATAGCAGATACCACAGGTTGCAGTCGTATCAGAGGTCAGGGCATTGTAGTCGTTGGAACAGTACAGTTTGTCCTTGAGCTCGAAGCGTGCCGACTCCAGGGCATTGAACTCATCTGCCGTGGCATCACGCAGAAGCATCGATACTCCAATGCATTCCGTCAGGAGCGTGTCGGTCTCAATGACTATGGGCTTACGTTCTGCCTGCCAATGGGCACGGGTGACGTTTCCGCTCTGATTGGCAGTCATCACAGCATCCTTCTTGCCGTCACCCTTGCAGGAGGCAAGCAGCATGATAGCAGGGATGGCAAGGTATCTTGATAGAGGGTTGATCATTTGTTGTCGATATTATAGAATGAATAAAGGCAGGCTCGCAAACCTGACCTTATGAGGGTCAGAGCAAGCCTACCTTCTAAAAGAGATTAGCACCGATGTGGCGAACAGAAATCATTGGAATGAAAAAGTCAGCTATTGATTGTTTTACAGTTTTGGAATTGAATCACTGTCCTACATCCTCATCGTACGCGCCATGATGAACACACCTTTGTCGTTATGCTTGGAGTGCAGACCTTTCTGCTGCTTGATGAAGATGAGTGCCGCACCGGTGCAGAGAGCAATCACAAGAATGATCAGTCCTACGAGGAATCCTACGAGACAGTAGCCCAGGATGAAACCGATGATGGCTGAACCT
>JAZRVB010000181.1:0-3259 GCA_045598885.1 Bacteroidales bacterium | reverse complement strand
ACCTTAGCACCAGTTGACTTTACAGTCTTAACGATCTTCTCAGCTGACTTGTCAACGAGCATGTGGTCGAAAGACTTCAACTTAATACGAATTTTCTGATCCATATTTGGTTTTCTGAATTTGCGTTAATATTGTGATCTGTTCGACCGGAATTACTTGATAAGATCAGCACGGCCACCGCACTCCTCGAGTACCTTCTTGGCATTGCCACGGTCAACCTCTGAGTAGTGATGGAACTCCATGGTAGAACTTGCACGACCAGAAGTGATGGTACGGAGGTCAGTTACATAACCGAACATCTCTGCGAGTGGAACCATAGCCTTAACGATACGAGCACCAGAACGAGCGGTATCCATACCCTCGACCTGACCACGACGCTTGTTAAGGTCAGAGATTACATCACCCATTGACTCCTCTGGAGTTACGACCTCAACCTTCATGATAGGCTCGAGGAGGATAGGCTGAGCCTTCTCACAAACGGCCTTGAAAGCGAAGTTAGCAGCGAGCTCGAATGAAAGCTGATCTGAGTCGACTGGGTGGAATGAACCATCCTCGAGAGTAACCTTGAGCGAATCGAGAGGGAAGCCTGCGAGTACACCGTTCTTCATAGCTGCCTTGAAGCCCTTCTCTACAGAAGGAACGAACTCTGAAGGAACGTTACCACCCTTAACGATGTTCTCGAACTGAAGACCAGTTACGCCCTCATCAGCAGGACCAACGGTAACAATGATGTCTGCGAACTTACCACGACCACCTGACTGCTTCTTGTAAACCTCACGGTGACGAGAAACAACGCCCTTGATAGCCTCCTTGTAAGTAACCTGTGGACGACCCTGGTTACATTCAACCTTGAACTCACGCTTCAAACGGTCGATAATGATATCGAGGTGAAGCTCACCCATACCAGAGATAACGGTCTGACCGGTCTCCTCGTTGGTCTTAACAGTGAAGGTTGGATCCTCCTCAGCGAGCTTAGCAAGACCGATACCGAGCTTGTCAAGATCCTTCTGAGACTTAGGCTCTACTGCGATACCAATCACAGGATCTGGGAACTCCATTGACTCGAGAACGATTGGGTTCTCCTCGTCACAGAGGGTATCACCAGTGCGGATATCCTTGAAGCCTACACCTGCGCCGATGTCACCACAACCGATCTCCTCCATAGGATTCTGGTGGTTAGAGTGCATCTGGAACAAGCGGCTGATACGCTCGCGCTTGTCAGAACGTGGGTTGTAAACGTATGAACCAGCCTCGATCTTACCAGAGTAAACACGGAAGAAGCAGAGACGGCCAACGTATGGGTCGGTAGCAATCTTGAATGCGAGAGCTGCAGTTGGCTCGTCATAGCTTGGGTGACGAACTACAACCTTGTCAGCATCCTGAGGATCGTGACCCTCGATAGCTGGAGTATCGATTGGAGAAGGGAGGTAGCGAACTACTGCGTCGAGCAAAGTCTGTACACCCTTGTTCTTGAATGAAGAACCACAGAGTACTGGGAACACCTCCTGAGCAAGAGTCATCTTGCGGAGAGTGGTATAGATCTCCTCGGTGGTAATGGTAGAAGGATCGTCGAAGTACTTCTCCATGAGAGCCTCGTCGAAGTTAGCACACTGCTCGAGGATCTTGTCACGGTACTCCTCGCACTCAGCAACCATGTCAGCTGGGATCTCCTCAACAGAGTACTCAGCGCCCATTGACTCATCGTGCCAGAGGATAGCCTTCATCTCAATCAGGTCAACTACACCCTTGAAAGTCTCCTCAGCACCGATAGGAAGCTGGATAGCCAAAGAGTTGGCACCAAGCATCTCGTGCATCTGGTCAACAACGTCAAGGAAGTTGGCACCTGAACGGTCCATCTTATTAACGTAAGCGATACGTGGAACGTTGTACTTCTCAGCCTGACGCCATACGGTCTCAGACTGTGGCTCAACACCACCTACTGCACAGTAGGTTGCAACAGCACCGTCAAGAATACGGAGTGAACGCTCAACCTCGACAGTAAAGTCAACGTGGCCCGGAGTATCGATCAAATTGAACTTATACTTCTCGCCCTGGAAATTCCAGTAAGCGGTAGTAGCAGCTGAAGTAATGGTGATACCACGCTCCTGCTCCTGAACCATCCAGTCCATGGTTGCAGCACCGTCATGAACCTCACCAATCTTGTGGGTCTTACCGGTGTAGAAAAGGATACGCTCTGAAGTAGTAGTCTTACCGGCATCGATGTGAGCCATGATACCGAAGTTGCGGGTATACTTAAGAAGTTCGTCTTGCTTTGCCATCTTATTATATATTTAAAAGGTGTAAGTAAGATTAGAACTTGAAGTGAGCGAATGCACGGTTAGCCTCAGCCATCTTGTGCATATCCTCCTTACGCTTGAATGCACCACCCTGCTCGTTGTAAGCATCGAGGATCTCAGCAGCGAGCTTGTCAGCCATTGACTTGCCACCACGCTTGCGGCTGTAGATGATCATGTTCTTCATTGAGATTGACTCCTTGCGGTCAGCGCGGATCTCAGTTGGAACCTGGAAGGTAGCACCGCCGATACGACGTGACTTAACCTCTACCTGTGGGGTGATATTGTCGAGGGCCTTCTTCCAAACATCGAGAGGAGCGATACCCTCCTTCTCAGCCAACTTCTTGTTGACGATCTCGATAGCGGTGTAGAAGATGGTGAACGCAATGCTCTTCTTACCATCATACATGAGATGGTTAACGAACTTGGTTACCTTAACCTCACTGAAGACTGGATCTGGAAGGATCACTCTCTTCTTAGGTTTTGCTTTTCTCATTTTGTTTTGAAATGTTTAATTTTGGCTGATTCTCTTTAGGGAAATCTTCATCCGTTTGCCTATTACGCTGGGTCCATCACTGGAGTTATGCGGGCAGGATTACTCAACCTTAAGAGCCTTTACCAACTTGTGTAAAAGGTTTTGAACTTAAATTCTCTGTGCGATAGAAGGATTACTTCTTCTTAGCTGGAGCCTGACCTGGCTTTGGACGCTTAGCACCGTACTTAGAACGACGCTGTGTACGACCATTAACGCCAGCAGTATCCAAGGTACCGCGAACGATGTGATAACGTACACCTGGGAGATCCTTTACACGACCGCCACGAACCATGACGATTGAGTGCTCCTGAAGGTTGTGGCCCTCACCTGGGATGTAAGAGTTAACCTCCTTGCCGTTAGTCAAGCGAACACGTGCTACCTTACGCATAGCAGAATTAGGCTTCTTAGGAGTAGTTGTGTAAACACGAAC
>JAZRVB010000180.1:0-1146 GCA_045598885.1 Bacteroidales bacterium | reverse complement strand
CAAAGCAGATGTTTGCCGCCGACTTCCTTCAGATTCCGCGTCGCCACGGACACCCTTGTCTTTGGCTGAAGCCTTCCCGTTATCAGGGCGGCTTAGGGACTTGCACCCGTTAGAGTATGCCCATGCTGGGCGAACAAGAACACCGTCCATCAGGATTAAGTTCCTGATGGACGGTGTAAAGGTGGTAAGAAATGTGAGATCTCACCGGTGAGTCTCACTAGTAAAATTTAGTAGGAAGTGCCAACTTTTAACGTGATGGGCAGATTTACGTCCTTAAACAGCTGATTGATACGGTCGATGAAGGGCTTCAAGTACGCTGATGCATGGCTCCGTAAGTATGCAAGCCTCTTTCTGAGCGAAGACTTGAATAACTACCCTGGCCAGCAATATACTAAGCCCGACCGAGACATCTTCGGCTGTTTTGCCGATGCATTGCCTGACCGGTGGGGCAGGACTTTGCTGAACCCTTGTGCATCTTCTGACCGTGGCCCTTATGATGCTTGCCATGAGGCTGGTGCATTGCCAGGTGGTCATTGACCTTCTCGACGTACTTTACATAGGTCTTTGTTCCCATGATGTCCTGCATGTCCTTGCGATACTTCTCATTGATAGCCTGCATCTTTGCACGATGCTCACCCTTCTGCGGAGCCTTCTTTGCCATAGGCTGCTGACCAGGAGCTGCATGATGCTTCATGCCATGATTAGCTTTCTTGCCTGCTTTTGGCTGATGTTGAGCGCGTAGAGCTTTCATCTCCTCTTGCTTCTTGGTCTTGAGCTCCGCGATCTGCTGGACTTTCTTATCGCTCAGTCCCATCTGGCCGACGATCTCCATATTGATGACTGGGTCAACCATCTCGTGACGAGGCTTATTCATGTGACCCTTCTGTACGTTGTTATCCTTAGCCATAGCGGTCATGGCGGTCATTGCGAGGCAGAGAACTGCGAACATTGTCTTCTTCATAATAGTAAATGTTTAATTTGTTCGACATTAGTTTCAGAAAGCGATCCGAGTACCGGTTTCCTCCTGCTTTCTGTCTTTAAGACGATGCACGTCATTGTACGTTTATTTGGAAGTTTGTGTTTTTGAGATACTTTCACAAAACACGTTTTTATTTGTTAAACATCAATTTTCGATTTAAACCAAAA
>JAZRVB010000179.1:0-43567 GCA_045598885.1 Bacteroidales bacterium | reverse complement strand
CTGGCCATGTCTGATGGACTATCATAGTTTAATAGTCCGCGTGCAATAATAAGGAACCGCCGTATGCCGAACGGCACGTACGGTGGTGTGAGAGGTCGGTAAACGTGAAAGTAGGAGATAAACGCCTACAATTAGCGTTTACCTCCTACTCGATTGTTTTGCGGCAAGGTACTCCCTCCCTATGAGGGCGGGTTGGGGTGGGTCCCTTTACAAAAGTTCAACCTCATTGTGCTGCATCACTCTTTCGCAATACACGCAGCGGAGGGATTTGTACTTGATGTCGAACATCTCCATCTTCGTAGGGATCGGCTGGTGGTTGGTGACGCACTTAGGGTTGCTGCACTTCACCACGCCAATGATCTGCTTAGGATACTGCACGAACTTCTTCTGTATGATCTGGTAATCCTTGATGATGTTGAGAGTGACGTTCGGTGCAACGACAGAAAGGCGGCCGATCTCCTCGTCGGAGATGAAACGGTCGGCAATCTTGATGATGCCCTTCTTGCCCAGGGTCTTTGACTCCAGGTTGGTGCCGATGGTGATGGCGCCTGGGTGATTATACAGATTCAGGATCTGGACGATCTTGAAGGTTACGTCGGCTGGTATATGGTCGATGACGGTGCCGTTCTTGATGGCGCTGACTTCGAGTTCGGTTTTCTCCATAGGAAGCCCCCATCCCCGGCCCTTCCCCCTGAAGTGGGGAAGGGGGTAGTTTGCTAAACTAACTCCAAGGTGCGTCCTGAGGGTGCGGACGTTTTTATAATAGGATTATTTATAACTATGAGTACAGATAGTTTTACTATCTACTCCCTTCCCCACTTAGGCGAAGGGTTAGGGGTTGGGGGCTACTATATCCCCAGCATCTTGCAGATGATCGCCTGACGAGCGTACAGGCCATTCTGCGCCTGCTGGAAGTAATATGCCTTATCGCTGTCGTCCACATCGTATGCGATCTCGTTGACGCGTGGCAGTGGATGGAGGACGCGGAGGTTAGGACGCGCATTCTCGAGCATTGAGCGATGGAGGGTGTAGACATTCTTGACCTGCTCGTATTCGCGGAGGTCTGTGAAGCGCTCCTTTTGGATGCGGGTCATGTAGAGGATGTCGGTATTGTTGATGGCATTCTCGTCGAATACCTCGCTCTCGTCGTAGTAGAGATTGTGACGCACGCAGAAGTCGCGGTAGCCGTGTGGCATGCGGAGCAGATCAGGTGCAATGAAGTGGAAGCGTGGATTGAAGAACGAAAGGGCCTGTACCAGAGAGTGGACGGTGCGACCGTAGCGGAGATCGCCCACCATGGTGATGTCGATGTTCTCAAGGGTTCCCTGTGTCTTCCAGATAGAATAGAGGTCGAGCATGGTCTGCGAAGGATGCTGATTGGCACCGTCGCCAGCGTTGATGATAGGCACGTCGGTCACCTCGCTGGCATAGCGGGCAGCGCCTTCGAGATAGTGGCGCATCACGATGACGTCAGCGTAGTTGCTGACCATCTTGATGGTGTCTTTCAGCGTCTCACCCTTGCTGGTTGAGGTGGCATTCGGATCGCTGAATCCGATGACACGGGCACCGAGGCGGTTAGCTGCGGTTTCGAAACTAAGGCGGGTACGTGTACTTGGCTCGAAGAAGAGCGTAGCTACAACCTTACCCTCCAGAAGTCGCTGGTTAGGGTTCTGCTCAAATCGGGCGGCATCTTCGAGCAAGCTCAGGATGTCGTCTTTGGTCAGATCAGAAACGGAAATGAATTTCTTTTCCATATTGTTTTGTATTTAGGGATACAAGGGATTTAAGGGATACAAGGGATGCAAGGGACGATAGCATCGGCTGCGTGAGACTATTTTCCTAACATCTTCTTTAATCCTGGCGAATAGATGACGTCGGTATCCTCACTGTCTGGCTTGGTGACGATGAAGTAAGCCATCAGCGTGGTGTCAGCCGCGAGGACGCGGAGAGCATGCTCGCTACCCATCACCATGAAGGCGGTGGCGTAGGCATCGGCAGTCATACAATCTGGGGCGATGACGGTGCTGCTGAGGATGTCCTGCTGCACAGGGTAACCGGTCTTAGGATCGATGGTATGTGCATAGCGCTGACCGTCCTTGTAGTAGAAATTCCGGTAGTTGCCGCTGGTTGCCACACCACAGTCGGTGATATGCATGATGTCGCGGAGCTCGGGTTGGCCGATCTGCAGGCTGTCGTTGACCGGCTGGTTGATACCCACACTCCAGATCTTATCTTGTGCATTATGTCCACCGATGGCGAGCTCGCCGCCGATCTCGATCATGTAGTCATTGACGCCTTTGCTCTTGAGAAAGTCTGCCACGATGTCGCACATATAGCCTTTGGCGATGCTCGAAGCGTCAAGGATGGTGCGGGGATCGTTTTTGTGCAGACGGCCTTCGACGTCGAGACAGACGCCCTGATAGCCGACGAAAGGCAGGATGCTGTCGATCATCTGCTGATTGACATTGTCAGAATTCTTGAAGCCGAAGCCCCAGAGGTTAACGAGTGGTGCAACGGTGATATCGAAGGCTCCGTTGGTGCGGTTGCTGACCTCAAGTGCTTTCTCGAAGACTGTGCGGACATAGCCGTTGGCAATGACCTCCGGATCGTTCTGATTCATGCGGGAGATGATGGAGGTGTCATTGAACATGGAAAGCGAGCCGTCGAACTCTGCAAACAGCTGCTTGATCTGAGGATGATAGTCGACGCTATCTGCGTATTGGATATGATAGAAGGTGTGGAAGACGCTGCCCTCGATGCGAGTGAATGGAATAGACGATGACACCTCTCCCTTCTGCTTGTGCTGTCGGAAAAGGACGATGCACAGGAGGCAGATGGCGGTGCTCAGGTAGAGCAGAATCTTTGCTGTGTTTTTAGAAAATATCATAGTAGACTCTGAAATTGAAGCCGAAGATCGAGCTGCAGTCACCATAGCCAGGGACAAAGGCCGGCTTGCCATTTTCTGTGCCACTTTGAGAGAGCTTGATCTTGGCGTAGAGGTCCCAGCCGAGGGAGATATGCTTGACGAGCTGTACCTTGAGCATCACACCTGCCTCAATCCATTGGGTCGTGTATTTCTGACCGATCAGATCAGGGAGGTGGACGTCATCCCATTTAGCCGAAGCATAGTAGATATTGGTCAGATCCGCCTCATTGTGTGCAATGCCATAGCGGGCAAAGACCAGGTACAGATCATCTGGCTTGGTACTATTATATCGGAGGTTGTAAGCCATACCGAGTTTGAGGAATGGCGCCAAATCAGACTTATAAGTAAACTCCTGCTTCTGGCCAGTGCTGAACTCGATACCGTTGTTCGACTTCTCTTCTGCATAACCCATACCGAAGCTGCCCATAGGGAAGAAGCGATGATGCAGGTCGACCATGGCTTGCGCCTCGTAGGAAGCATGATTGCAAAGGAAGAGGTCATAGAGCGGGTCGAAGATGTCGACGCTCACGTTGAGACCATTGAACAGCGGATAGCGATAGGTCTGACCCTCCGGCAGCTCGTCGATCAGCATGGCAGCCTCCTCGGCCTTGGCCTGCGTTCCTTTTGGGATGCTTCGGCCCTGAGCCCAAGACGGCAGGGTCTGCATGCAGCAGACCAGCAGGATGAGGAAGGGCAGAAGTATTTTATTCATGTAATAACAATGACTATTTACAAATGATTCTAAGCATCGCTTAGTAGATAAACTCAAGATTGATGCCTGATTCGGTGAAAATCAAAGGATCAGAGATGCGGACCTCCTCAAGCAGGTTCTTGGTATGGCTGACATTCTTGATCTCGTAGTCGACCGTACAGCCACACTCCATGTCGAGGAATCGTCCGTTGACGCTGTAGGCAATGCGGACGGTATCATTGGCCTGGAACTTATCTCCATAATCCTGATACTCGCTGCGGAGCACGAAAGTCACGAGCGAATCATTCGGATTGAGTTCCAGTTCGATATTGTCAAACTTATTGACCGGAAGGGTATACTGCAGCGTTGTACTATCGCTCATCGCCAGTCCTTGCTTACGACCATGCGCATCGATGTTGAGGCTTCGCAGCGAGCGGCTGGTAGTGCCGGTAAAGCTGATGTGCATAAAACTCTCGCGCATCTGCTCGCATCCGTTTTCGCATGACGAAACGCCCAGCACAGCCAGGGCGATGCCGATCAGGAGGATGAGTATGTTAGATTGTTTCTGCAACATCGTACTTATTACGTTCTTGTGCGGTGCGTGATATCAATTCGCCGAGGAATCCTGCCAGGAACAGCTGTCCGCCGAGGAGCATGCAGGTGAGTGCAATGTAGAAGGCCGGCATGTCGGTGATCAGAGTACCAGTACCGACGGTATTGAGCACATAGATCTTATGGCAGATGATAAAGAGCACAGCGATGAAGCCGATCATGAAGACCAATGTGCCCCAGAGTCCGAAGATCAGCATAGGCTTCGAGCCGAAGCGGTTGAGGAACCAGAGAGTGATCAGATCGAGGTAGCCATTGACAAAGCGGTCGAGGCCGAACTTGGTCTTGCCATACTTGCGCGCCTGATGCTGCACTACCTTCTCGCCGATCTTGCCAAAGCCTGCATTCTTGGCCAGGTAAGGGATGTAGCGGTGCATGTCGCCATAGAGCTCAATGTGCTTGATGACCTCAGCCTTGTAGGCCTTGAGACCGCAGTTGAAGTCATGCAGGTTCTTGATGCCGCTGACCTTGCGGACGGTAGCATTGAAGAGCTTGGTCGGAATGGTCTTCGACAATGGGTCGAAGCGCTTCTTCTTCCAGCCAGATACCAGGTCGTAGCCGTCCTCGGTGATCATGCGGTAGAGCTCAGGGATCTCGTCTGGTGAGTCCTGCAGGTCGGCGTCCATGGTGATGACCACATTTCCCTGCGCCATGCCAAAGCCGACATGGAGAGCCGGACTCTTGCCATGGTTGGTGCGGAACGACATACCGTGCATCTGAGGATACTTCTCATGCAGCTGGCGGATCACCTGCCAGCTCTCGTCGGTCGAACCATCGTTGCAGAAGATGACTTCGTAAGTAAAGCCATTGGCCTGCATGACACGGTCGATCCACGCTGCCAGTTCTGGCAGAGACTCGGCTTCGTTATATAGTGGAACAATTACACTTATATCTAAAGACATAAGAATATTACAAATTGCGAATTACTAATTACAGATTACTCTCTTCTCCCTTCTTGCGGACGATGAAGGCGATCGGGATCATCAGCAGCATGCCGTAGAAGATATCGGTGCTCAGTTGGCTGATAGCGGTCTCAATAGGAGAGGCGATAGGCATCTCCTTCATTGTGTCGAGCGTCTCTTGCATCGGCTGGAGCAAACTAGGTAAGGATCCTAAAGCACGAAGCGAGGCGGCTGCCTCTTCATACTGCTGGATCATGGCCTGCTGCACCTCGGCCAGGTTGGTAGGGTAGAGGAACTCATTATAAATATAAATAAAGAGTGCTTCGATCAGTCCTGCATAGAACATCACCTGTGTGCCAAAGGTCCAACCCTGGAACCAGGTCATGCGGTCGCTAAGATACTGGCGGCGCAGGCGCTTCAGAATGACCCATAGGGCAATCGGCGTTACCACCATCATCGGGGTCGTGATGAAGCTGAGCAGGACATTGCGTGCCGCCGCATTGCGCAGGAGGTACTCAATGATGAACCAGATGCCCATCGGGAGAGCCATCTTCATCAGAAAATTATTGACCATGCGGCCTAATGGATTCATATTACTCATAGTTTTTGCGCTGCAAAGATACGATTTTTTGACCAAAATAGAAAATTTTAGGGCAAAAATAACATTTATTTACTGAAATATTTTGTGAATTGAAAAAATGTTAGTACTTTTGCAGCCGGATGAGTGTCATACGGCATGCTCCTTCTAATCCCCCAGGGCTTGACCGCAGCAAGGGCATGAGGTTGTAGCGGCGCGATATGAAGAGCTCATCCTTTTTTCGTATATAGGGTTCCGGAAATCTCCGGAGCCCTATTTTTTGTCTCGGCATCTCTTACGTTGTACAGTGCAGAAGATGCCACGATCTCGGCATCTCCTACACTGTACCGTGGAAGATATGCCTTGACCGTGGCATCGTTATCACGGTACCGTGGAAGATATGCCTTGACCATGGCATCGTTGTCACGGTACCGTGGAAGATATGCCTTGACCGTGGCATCGTTGTCACGGTACCGTGGAAGATATGCGAAGATTTAGTCCTTCGTCCACTTCAATTCGTTGTACGCAGACAGAAGTTTGGCTTTGTCTGAACAAATCGTGCCGAATACCTCTGGCAGTCCGACTCCAATTCCGCAGCAGGTAATCTTGCCTAAATCCAGGAATGAGTCTGTGTGATATTCGTAAAGGATAGTCTTCTTGAGCGCATTTTTCAATTGGAGATACGCTGGTAGTTCTGCCTGATTCTCTGTCAGGAAGTTGGCCACACTGAGCATATCATAGAACAGGTAGCCGGAGCCCATAGATGTACGGCCGAACTGCTGCATTTCTTCCTCGCAGTCATAAGCTTTCTCCTTGAGTAGCTGAAGTCGCTCAGGACATTCCGCCAGCAATATCTTGTAGGCATGATGAAGATCAGACATTGTCTTGAGATCGAGGATAGAGAAAGTGCCGTCATAATGATTGACATAGGCCTGTTGCTGGAAAGCGTTGGTGATCTCCGGTAAGCACTTAGGAAGAGCACTCACACTGTTTACGCTAGAAAGAATCTTGATCAAATCCGAGTAAGGAAGGCCAGCTGCCATGATCTCAGTTGGACAAGCCATCATATAGTCGGCAACATCCTTCAGCTCGTAGGCTACCTCTGCCTGTGCCATATTGCAGGCATCAAATGCGATATAGTTCAAGTGCGGACATTTCTCAAGCGCCTTGCGCAAATCCCATATCTCCATGTATCGGTCATCATCCGGACCAACCCACTGGCTGGCGCGGGTTGGATCGGCTGCCTTTGTCGCTTCATATTTGTAAGAGGGAGCCCAACCAAGTCCGTGACACCAGATCTCCAAACCCTTGACAGAGGCCGGACAAGCAGCAAAGGCTTCGTTGATAATTGACTGCATGACCTCAGGATCTGCCGAGTTATGATCGGTCTCAAACTGGTGGATCATGATGGTGTCGACTTTCTGTTTGTCGATGAAGTTGCGCTTCAATCTGAACAGGACAGGTGTTCCCTTCTTAACATCCTTAAAATTAGACTCCCAGCTGTCGTCGTAAATGACAAGGTTGACCGGAGTTTCACTTTCCAGCAGACCATTGATAGCTTTCTGAGTGTTTTGTTTACACCAGCTGAACAGAGAGTTGTCACCAATCATATATATAAGATAGGTGTGATCAGAGTCTGGCCACTCTGTTCTTTCAGGACCGTCATCCCAACAAGACGACAATAGGCAAGCCGAAGCAATAAGCGCTACGATGGATAAAAGGAACTTTTTCATCTTATAGATGGGTTGTTTTGTTCAACAGATAATAATCTAAGATAGTCATAGCAGCCATGGCTTCTACGATAGGGACGGCACGTGGCAGGACACATGGGTCATGGCGACCACGAGCGTGAAGGATGGTAGGATTGCCAACCTTGTCGACGGTCTCGACCTCCTTGAGCAGCGTAGCCACAGGCTTGAAGGCGCAGCGGAAGTAGATCGGCTGGCCGTTACTGATGCCGCCTTGGATGCCGCCGCTGTGATTGCTTCTAGTTAGGAGTGAAGAGTTAGGAGTGAGGAGTGAGGATGGCTCAAAGATATCGATCATCTCGCTGCCGCGCTTGCCACAATCCGCGAAGCCGAGGCCGTACTCGAAGCCTTTGCAGGCGTTGATGCTGAGCATGGCGTTGCCGAGAGCCGCATTGAGACGGCCGAAGACGGGTTCGCCGAGGCCGACTGGGACATTCTTGATGACACAGGTGATGACGCCACCGATGGTGTCGCCATCAGCCTTGACCTGCTTGATGAGTTCCTCCATCTGAGCTGCTTTCTCTGCATCCGGACAACGGACGGCGTTGCTCTCGATCTTTGAGAAATCATACTTCGTCCAGTCATTCTCCAGACAGATGTCTCCAACCTGGCTGGTGTAGGCGTAGATCTCGATACCCAACTGGCGCAATGCCATCTTGGCCATAGCTCCACCTACGACGCGAGAGAGGGTCTCACGAGCCGAGGAGCGTCCGCCGCCGCGATGGTCGCGCAGACCATACTTCTGTGTGTAGGTATAGTCAGCGTGGCTGGGTCGGAAGAGGTTGCGGATATTCTCGTAATCGCCAGAATGCTGGTTATTGTTGCGCACCTCAAAGCCGATAGGCGTGCCGGTGGTCTTGCCTTCGAACACGCCAGAGAGCAGCTCGACATGATCCTGCTCCTGACGGCCTGTGGTGATGGCCGACTGACCGGGACGGCGACGCGCCATCTCTGCCTGCAGGAAGGTCTCGTCTACCTCAATGCCGGCTGGCATGCCGTCGATGACACCACCAACAGCGGTGCCGTGGCTCTCGCCGAAGGTGGTCAGACGAAATATGTTGCCGAATGTATTCACGTTGTGTAAAGTTATTGTTCTCCGTCAGAGGAAATCAAAGAAAATCAGTTTTACTTGCAATGGCAATCGCCTCCGCAATTGCCTCCACAGTTGCCGTCGCCGCAGCCCTCGCAGTTGCCACCGCAACCACCGCCATGACAGCCGCCTCCGTGGCAACCGCCACCGCAGCCACCAGTCTCAAACTGTCCGGTCATCTGGCGCATGTACTCGAGCTTGTCTTTCTCGGTTGCCTCACGAACCTCCTGAATAGAACCGACGAAGTGGAGGGTCATGCCAGCGAGTGGATGATTAACGTCGCAGACAACCTCGGTGTCGGTAATTTTCTGCACAGTGGCCTGGATGATGTCGCCATTCTGGTTCTGCAGAGGTACCTCGCCGCCTTCCATGACGAACTTTGAGAGGAACTTACCCTTGTCGTCGCAGAAGAACTTCTTTGGCAGCGCGATGACCTTCTCGTCATCATACTCACCGTAAGCATCGGCAGGAGAGAGGGTGAAGTCGAAGGTGTCGCCTTCCTGCATGCCCTCGATGTTCTTCTCGAAAGCTGGAAGGAGCTGGCCGACGCCATAGATGAACTCAAATGGATGATCAGGTCTTGTCTCCTCGATATCCTCGAGCTCGATGTCTTCGTCCTGGGTCTCAGGAGCCTCATAACCTGTCAATTTGTATTGGATGGCAATGTGCTTGCCGTGTTCGATTTTCATAACGATTATTTTATTTACGATTTACGGATTTACAATTTACGATTGGGATTGCCAATTTCTGAAGTTTTACTTAATTACTTCTTCGATGCCAGCAATCACCTGATTCATCTTGAAGACGAAGTCGTCATGGGTACCGATGACCGTGCGGTGCGGATGTTTTGACCAGGCGGTCATCACCTTGTCGTCGAGCATGCGAGCTATCTGCAATCCTTCCTCGGTGGCAGCCTCATAGCGCTGAGCGTTAGTCACCGTATTATAATATTGTGTAGCACCATGAGCGGCGGTCTTGAGGTGGAAGATGGCGTCGTATCGCTTGATCAGCTCGTCGGTCGAAGTGCCTACACTACTGGTAATCTCTTCCCACATTTCTGGCTGCATGTAGGCCGAGATGTCCATCGTGCCACGATCGAAGACGATGAGACAAGGCTCTGTGCAAGCCTGTGCCATGCGGTAGAAACGGTCTTCGAACAGAAGTTGCACTTCGAGCGTAGCCTTCTCGCCTTCGTAGAAAAACTGCTTATTAGGCGTGAGATAGTCCATACCTGCCAGAGTGAAGATCGTAGGGACTTCAGGAACGGCAAAGACCTTGTATCCCTTTTGCGTAAAGTGCTCAATGATAAGCGCAAGGGTCGTGGTCTTGCCTGCACAAGGACCGCCGGTGAGGACGATGCGGGTGATGTGATTGTTTGGCATCTTATGTTATTTTATTGTTCTCTATTTTCAACTCCCGGAATTACAAGCATCCTGCCATGCTCCGTCACATGCTCGATGAGCTTGCGGTAGAATGGCGTCTTGCTCAAGGTCGAAGTGTCGCCAAGGATGATCAGTTTCATGCGGGCTCGGGTGATGGCTACATTCATGCGGCGCAGATCTCCGAGGAATCCAATGCGGCCTTCGTCGTTGCCACGCACCATGCTGATGAGGATGACGTCACGCTCCTGTCCCTGGAAACCGTCGACCGTATTGACCGTGATGCTTGAGAGCAATGGCTTGAGGTCGCGCTCCTGACGGATGAGCTTTCGCAGCAGCTGCACCTGACTCTTGTAAGGCGAGATGATGCCGAAGTCGACACGCTCATTGATCAGACGGTCGATGCCGAGCTGACCGATGTAGAGTTTCAGTGTCTCGACGAGCAAGATACCCTCGTTGGTGTTGAGGCGGGAGAGCGAGAGCGTATTCTGCTCCTCCTCGTAGCCAAGTTGCGCCGTGTCGATCCAGATGAGCGGAGAGTCGACAGGAACGATAGTGCGGTCGGCTACCTCTGGTGCAGCTACGAGGCGGCGATGGTAGAACCAGTCGCTGCTGAACTGCATGATATTCTTGTGCATGCGGTACTGGATCGTCAGCAGCTCTACACACGTAGGCTTGAGCTGTGCCACACGCTCCATCAGTGTCTTGCCAAGACCTGCTTTTTCGGCTTCGCGGCACTTGATAGTCGGAGGCAGCTGCTTATGGTCTCCGGCAAAGATGACGCGGTCGGCCTTGCGGATGGCGGCCCAGCAAGCGCCTTCGAAGGCCTGTGCGGCCTCGTCGATGAAGAGCGTCGGGAAGTGCATGCGCTCCAGGACGCGGCTGGAAGTGCCGATGAGGGTGCAGGCGATGACGCGGCTGCTGGCAAAGAGCTCCTCGTTGATGCGGATCTCCAGCTCGGTGGCCTTATTGCGCAACTTGCTCAGGTGGTTGCTGACGCTGGCGCGCTCAGTACCCGAGAGTCGGTTGCCCGAGAGGCGGCCGATGGCTTCGCGGATGCCCTTGCGACAGGACCAGAGCTCGGGATAGTCGGGATGACCCTCATAGCGTCGCTCGTAGGTGGCAGCCAAGAGATTGTCGCTCACTCGCATCGGATTGCCGACACGCAGGACGCTGATGCCACGGGCCAGGAGCTGTTCGCTGATCCAGTCGACGGCTGCATTGCTCTGCGCACAGACCATGACCTGTGCTTCGCGGCGCAGGGTCTCGCCGATGGCTTCGACCAGCGTTGTGGTCTTGCCGGTGCCAGGAGGTCCGTGGACGATGGCCACTTCCCTGGCGCAAAGGACCTTCTGTACGGCCTGCTGCTGTGAGCTGTTCAGCCAAGGGAAGGTGACGGGTTGCTCAGTGCGGAAGCCTGGCTGCTCGTCGCCGATCAGTACAGAACGCAAGTGCTGCAGTTTCTTGTTGTCGGTCTCCTGCAGTTCATGGATGGCTTCGCGCATCACGCGGTAAGTGGTGGCATCGAAGCTGAGCTGCACGCCGAGGAGTCCCTGCATGGCGTATTCGCGGAGGATCTGGGCGGCCTGCACATTATTTATAGTAATCTGTAGGCGCTGGCCGTCATAGCGTGAAACCTGGCACTGGTAAGGGAAGAAAATGGTCTTCTCCTTGTCGTCCTTGGCTGCTACGCGGAAGAAAGATACAGGTCGTCCCGGCTCGAACTCAAACTCAATGTCCTTGTTGGCGAGCTCGCCGGTCTGCGGATCCTTGACCTCACGTTGCAGAATGCTGTCCGGACAAGTCACCTCGACACAGAACTGGTCGAGTGCATTGTAGAAGGTTCTGCCCACAGCAATCGGATACCAGCATTTGCCCTGACGGATGCGTCGCTGGATACCTACCTGCTGGCAGAGCTTCTGATACTCCTCCTTTTCGTAGTCGTACTCCATCTGCAGGAGTCGTTCCTGTTGGGCAAAGTGTTGAGCGATGTTCATGCTTTGTCCTGGAGTTAGTCCTGAAGATCGAAAATCACACCGTATTCAAGGCGCGTCGGCATGGCCGGATAATTGCGCATCAGGAAGGTGTCGTTATTGATCAGATTAGTGCCGAAGCCAGAGTACATCACGTAGAACTTGATGCGCTTCAGGTTACAGTTGATGTATCCGTTGAAGGTTGGGAAGCCACCACACTCCACCACGTTCTGCGTCGCGAACTGCTGTGTCGCTGGCTGGTAGAGAGGCGCATAGTACTTGTTGCGATAAGTGCCGATGACACCCAGCTCTGTCCAGAGAGTGCCAGCAATGCGGAAGCGCAGGTTGAGATCCGACTCCCAGACCAGCGATGGCAGAGAGAGGACGGATTCGGAGGTAGTCTTCTGCAGCAGCAGTCGGTTGTTGAAGTTCAGCGCGCGCCAACGCAGCTTCTGATCGATCTGGAAGCTGAAGATGTCCAGCTGCTCATCATACTGGTGAGGCTTGAAATCCTCTGCGCTGAAATAATGGTAATTGTTGATATGCTCGAAACCGGCACTGACCGTCGTACCCGTGCGAGGATAGGCAATCGTACCTTTGAGACGCAGTCGTTGCTCCGGATTAAAATCACCGCCATTGTCCCAGCGGAAGTGATTGCTGAAGAAGTGATTGGTCATGTAGGGTACCTGCTGGTTGCGGAAGTAGCCACTGGCGTTGACGATCAAGCTGTCGCGCATGCCAAAAGGAATCACTGTCTGGATGACTCCATTGATGTCGATGTCTCCGGCCTTGTCGCCTGAGATGCCAACCTTGCCAGTAACATCGAAAGTAAGGATGCTCGACTGGTGACGGCTCAGCTGGCCGCCAAGGAAGACGCTGTTCGATACATGCTTGCGGTCAATGAAATCAATCTCAGTCGAGTCTACCATCTGCGTATAGGACTGTCGCTCATAGCCGATGAAGGCTGAGAGACCGAACTGTGACCAGCGGCTGAAGCCTTCGTTGATACGGATGCCGGCATAGGCTGACAGACGGCTGTAGCTCAGTGAGTCCTGCGTAAAATTGGAGTTGATGAAATGATTATGATAAAAATCACGGCCATTTGACATATCTGCTCCGGGATCCATGCGGAACATGTGGTCGTATGACTCGAAGTCAATGCTATTGAAGATAGATGCAATAGAGGTAAACTTGTCATAGACAGAAGTGCTGTCCTCAGGGTTCTCAAGCTCCTCGCTCCATCGTCCCAGCTCATAGCTGTGGGTCAGGTGCACGTTCCAGGCGTCAATATCATTCCAGGTGTCATTGAGGTTGACCGGCATGGTCTTCGGATCGGTAAACGACTGGTCAAACTTATCTGGAGTCAGGACATACGAACTATCCTGAATGCCACCATTCTCCTGATTAGCCAGCTTGATAAGGCTATAGTTGGCTGCTGCTTTGTAGCGGTCTCCATTATAATAGGCGTATGAGGTCCACTTCAATGGCTTGGTTGCCGAACTCGTATAGTCACCACGGGCGTAGACGTAATCAAGCGAGGTGCCGAGACCGGTGCGCTTATTGATGTTGCCTGCAAAGTCTATCAACAGGCGGTCGTTACTCTGCGAATTCGAGCCAGAAGTCGTATAGCCAATGACGGTGTATGGCACTTTGGTGCTGCGATAGAGTATATCCTCCTGATGAGGTAGGAACAGACTATATGCATTGAGGAACATGAAGTCGTTGTCATCGCGGCGATTGAAGTAGTCCTCCACCATGTGCGGACTAAACAGGTTGCCGGTATGAACCAGAGCCATCGCCTGTCCCGCCATCGTGTTGCGGAATGCCAATTTGAGGTAGCTGGTGTCTGGCTCCTGATAGTGCATAATGCCAGTCAGCGGGTCGAGCGTCCAGTACATACGGTCGTCGACCAGATCGACGCAAGGATCGTCACCGTCGTCATCTTTGCTGCTATTTGAGCTCGCATTTTGAGAGCGGTTGGCACCTCCCTGGCTGGCTATGCGGTTTTGGGCCATGCCAGCAAATGGCATGACCAATAATATAGACAATATGAGAAGATGGATTCTTTTCATTTATTAATCGATAAAACGACGTGTCAGACCGCCGAACTCTTCAATGCGACGATCGCGAAGGAATGGCCACCAACGACGGACGTTCTCGCAGCGCTTCATGTCGATATCTACGATAAGCGTCTCCTCGTCGGTACCAGCCTCGACCAGAAACTCTCCCTGTGGACCTGCCACGAAAGAGTGTCCCCAGAACAGGATGCCGTTGGTCTGGCCGGATGGATCTTCCTCCCAGCCACAACGGTTGACGGCGATGACTGGCAGTCCGTTAGCTACAGCATGGCCTCGCTGTACGGTCTGCCATGCGGTGAGCTGACGCTGCTTCTCCTCGTCTGTGTCGGTGCTCTCCCAGCCGATGGCGGTAGGATAGATGAGGAGCTCTGCTCCCTGAAGTGCCATCAGACGAGCTCCTTCTGGATACCACTGATCCCAACACACCTGTACGCCGAGCTTGCCGACCGAGGTCTGGATAGGATGGAAGCCGAGGTCGCCTGGGGTGAAATAGAACTTCTCGTAGTAGGCAGGATCGTCAGGGATGTGCATCTTGCGATACTTGCCGGCGATCGAGCCGTCCTTCTCAAAGACTACGGCGGTGTTGTGGTAGAGACCCGGAGCACGCTTCTCAAAGAGACTGGTTACCAGTACGATGCCGCACTCCTTGGCAACAGCTCCGTAGAACTCGGTGCTAGGACCAGGGATAGGCTCTGCCAGGTCAAAGTTGTCGGTGCTTTCGACTTGACAGAAGTACAGGCTGTTGTGCAGCTCCTGCAGCACAACCAGCTCAGCACCTTTCTGCGCTGCATCCTTGATGGCATCGGCCAAAGAGAGTATATTGTTCTTGAGGTCAGAAGTACGTGACTTCTGGATCAATGCTACTTTCATTCTTCGTCTTCGTAGTGTTGGAACAGGAAATCGTTATATGGGAATCGCTTGGTGTGGATATCCTTCACCATTGCATAGAGACGCTCCTTCAATGCATCGATACCCGAACCGTCCTTGGCTGAGATAAACATACAGTTGCCTTCGCCCAGGCGACTCATCCAGGTCTCGCGGAGCATGTCGAGCGAGATATTCTCTTTGGTCATCGGGGTCAGGTCGTCTTCCTCCTTTGGTGTGAAGGTGTAATTATCCACCTTATTAAATATAAGAAGGGTCGGCTTCTGGTGTCCCTGATCCTTGAGCGAGCGTTCCCACTGCTTTTTGTCCTTGCGGTTATATCCGTTGCGGTCATCCTTCTTCGCGTCGGTCTGTGTCATGTCGCGGCAGATCTCGTTGAGTGTTTCCTCAACGACTTTGATCTGATCCTCGAACTGAGGGTGCGAGATGTCGACCACATGCACGAGGATGTCAGCTTCGCGCACCTCGTCAAGTGTCGACTTGAATGACTCGACCAGATGGGTAGGGAGTTTGCGGATGAAACCGACAGTGTCGGACATCAGGAAGGGCAGGTTGTCGATAGTAACCTTGCGTACGGTGGTGTCGAGGGTAGCAAAGAGCTTATTCTCTGCAAAGACATCTGACTTGGCCAGCAGGTTGAGCAAGGTAGACTTGCCGACGTTGGTATATCCGACGAGTGCGACGCGCACCAGTTTACCACGGTTCTTGCGCTGTGTGGCCTTCTGCTTGTCAATCTGCTCAAGCCACTGCTTGCAAAGGTTGATGCGGTTGAGGACGATACGTCGGTCGGTCTCGATCTGGGTCTCACCAGGTCCGCGCATACCGATACCACCTTTCTGACGCTCCAAGTGCGTCCAGAGGCCGGTGAGTCGTGGCAACAAGTATTGATATTGTGCCAGTTCTACCTGTGTCTTTGCTGCTGCGGTCTGAGCACGTGATGCAAAGATGTCGAGGATCAATGACGTACGGTCGAGTATCTTCACGCAGAGCTCTTTCTCAAGGATCTGCAACTGCTTAGGACCGAGATCGTCATCGAACACCACCAGACCGATACGTGGATCAGGTGGAAGCTCAACCGTCATCTTGCCGCCGCCAGGAGTTTTCAGTTCCACCTGATTAGTCGCTGGCTGGAACTGGAACTGAGTCATCGAGCCATATTCCTCCTTGAATGACTGGAGCATGTCATCATACTCACGGTCTTTCTGTTCGATGTAGTCCTTGATCTCCTGCAGCTTGCCTGGACCTACGTATGTTGAGTTATTCGGAGAGTCAAGTCGCTGCACGAAGCGCTTGACGGGTACGGCACCGGCAGTCTCTGCCAGAAAAGCCAACTCATCAAGATACTCTTGCGTCTTCTGTTCGTTCTGCCGACCCGTGATAAGCCCGACGAGGATACAGTTCTCGCTCTTCTTTGTAGTTAAAATAAATTCTTTCATTCCTTAATATCCTGCCGCCTCCATGTCATCGAGGCTTTGGAAACCGTCTTCCAAGTCAAACTCATCGTCATTGAACTCATCCTCACCATACATATCACTGGTGTCGATGTCTCCGAAGAGTGAGTCGATATCGCCTTCCTGCTTAGGTGCAACACCCTTTTCTAGAGTAACCGCAGGAGCAAGGAGATGCTCATGGTCCTTCACATCCTTGAGCTGCATGTAGAGATAACGCTCACACATGGTGTCGAACTCAAAGAGGAATTTGACCTTATCATGCGCCTGCTCGTCTGAGATGATGTCCGAGAGGTGTGTGCGATCCATAAGTGGAGCAGACTCTTTGGTCGGGTCATCGTTCATATCCATAGCGGTGATCTCCTGCTGCTTGTCCCAATACTCGTCGCACAGGAAGAAAGAGGTCATCAGGTCTTTCTTATATTTACAGGTCTTCAGCAGAAGCTCATTCAGTTCCTGGAAAGTAGCCTCTGCATCGATATCAATTTCGCGGCGGAAATCATCGACTTCGTCGCTCAGAACAACAAAGTGGTAAACCATAAATCTCGCTTTTTGCTATAGGTGTGAAACATTACATCATATTGCCCGCAATGATTCCTCGGTCGGAAGTGCGGATGAAGTTAAGCACATATTCACGCTCTGGACACTCTGGAATCTCGGCCTCGATATGCTCACAAGCGTGAGTGGTGTTGTAGCCACTGGCATAGATGAGGCGGTAGATCTCCTGGATGTTGAGAATCTGCTCACGGGTGAAACCACGACGGCGCAGACCTACGGTGTTCAATCCCATGTACTTGGCAGGACTGCGACCTACCATGGTGTATGGAGGGATGTCCTTAGTCAAGCCCGAACCACCCTGGATCATGCAGTAGCTGCCGATGTGGGTGAACTGGTGGATCAATGTGCCTCCACCGATGACTGCACAAGGATCGACAACGACCTCACCAGCCATCTGTACTGAGTTCGACATGATGACACCGTCACCGACATTGCAGTCATGTGCCACGTGGCAGTAAGCCATGATGAGGCAGTTCTTGCCGATCTTGGTCACCTGCTTAGAAGCAGTTGCGCGATGCACAGTCACACACTCGTGCAGCTGGGTGCCATCTCCGATCTCGACGGTGGTATACTCACCCTTGAACTTGAGGTCCTGAGGAGTAGTTGCGATGCAGGCGCCTGGGAAGATATGAACATTCTTGCCGATGCGAGCACCCGGATAAATGGTCACATTGTTCTCAATAATGGTGCCATCGCCGATGATGGTGTCACTGTAAATACAAGAGAAAGGTCCGATCTTGACGCCTTCGCCGATCTGTGCACCTTCTTCGATATATGCGAGTGGTGAAATCAAATTTTCAGCCATATAAAGTAACTTTTATTTCCCCTCCCTACGAGGGAGGGTTAGGGAGGGTCCTGTTTTTACTTATTCTTGATAATCTGTGCCATGAACTCTGCCTCGCTGACAATCTTGTCTCCCACGAAAGCATAGCCCTTCATCTGAGCAACACCACGGCGGAGAGGAGTCATGAAGCTGACGTGGAAGATAAGAGTATCGCCCGGAACGACCTTCTGGCGGAACTTTACATTGTCAATCTTCATGAAGTAGGTAGAGTAGCGCTCTGGCTCATCGACGCAACTGAGTACGAGGATACCTGAGCACTGAGCCATAGCCTCGACCTGGAGTACACCTGGCATGACAGGCTCCTCAGGGAAGTGGCCTACGAAGAATGGCTCGTTGGCAGTGACATTCTTCACACCGACTACAAAATCATTTGGCTCGAGAGCGATGACCTTATCGACCAGCTGCATAGGGTAGCGGTGAGGCAATACACCCTTGATGGCGATGTTGTCATAAAGTGGAGCTGCATTTGGATCATAGACAGGAGCCTGGATCTCGGTACGCTTCATATCCTTACGGACAGCACGAGCCAGCTTGTTGTTCATGCCGTGGCCAGGACGTGTAACGATGACGCGACCCTCGATATACTTGCCGATAAGTGCGAGGTCTCCGATAACATCGAGCAGCTTGTGACGAGCTGGCTCATTGTCCCACTGGAGAGGACGCTTCTGCACGTAGCCAAGCTTCTCTGCCGATGGAGCCTCACTACCGATAGCTGCAGCCAACAGGTTCAATTCCTCCTGCGATACCTGCTGGTCATAGATAACCATGGCATTGTCGAGGTCGCCACCCTTGATGAGATTAGCGGCGAGCAATGGCTGGATCTCACGGACGAAGACGAAGGTGCGGGCAGCAGCAACCTGCTCGTTGAACTCAGCTACGTCGTTGAGGACAGCAAATTGGTTGTTGAGTACAGGACTTGGATAATCGACAAAAGTGGTGACAGAGAAGTGATCGTCAGGGAAGATCTCGAGCTTGACGCCATTCTCATCATCTACAACCTCATACTTCTTCTGGATACGGAAGATCTCGCGCTTAGCCTCCTGCTCTACGATGCCAGCTTTGGCAATGGCCTCAGCAAATGGCTGAGCAGATCCATCGAGAATAGGAATCTCAGGAGCATTCACCTGAATCAGACAGTTGTCGATACCTGCACAATAGAGAGCAGCCATAGCATGCTCAATGGTGCTGACGGTGATTTCACCTTTCTTGACAACAGTGCCACGATTGGTCGCAGCTACATTATCGGCAATAGCCTCAATGATAGGTTGGCCTTCGAGGTCTACGCGCTGAATTGTATAACCGGTATTTGCTTCTGCGGGGCAGAAAGTGGCAGTGATGTCAAGGCCTGTATGCAGGCCCTTGCCTTGGAGTGTAAATGCCTCCTTGAGTGTCTGTTGTTTTTGCATTATGATTGTTTTTTGATTATTTCAACTTTTTCTTCAGCTCCTGGATATCCTTCTGCATATCTGGCAGTCGCTTCATATAGACGGCCTGACGGGCCCAGTCGCGTGCAGGGATGACAGGATAACCCATCAGCGTCTGTTTGTCGCCGATGTTGCCTGGGATACCTGACTGAGCACCGAAGACGTTCTGGTTGCCGATCTCGCACTGACCAGCTACGCCTACCTGTCCGGCAAAGGTGTTCCAGGCACCGATCTTGGTCGTGCCGGCCACACCTACCTGGCTACAGAAGATGTTATTCTCCTTGGTGACGACGTTGTGTCCGATCTGTACGAGGTTGTCGAGCTTGGTGCCACGGCCGATGATGGTGTGACCCATGGTAGCACGGTCGATGGTTGTGTTGGCTCCGATCTCGTTGTCGCCTTCGAGGATGACATTGCCGATCTGCGAGATCTTCTCATATTGACCGTCTACAGGTGCAAAGCCGAAGCCATCGGCACCGATGACACACCCGCTATGGAGAATGGAATTGTCGCCGATCACACAGTCGTGATAAACCTTGACTCCTGCATAGAGAATACAGTTCTTGCCGACCTTGACATTCTCACCTAGATAGACCTGAGGATAAATCTGGCTTCCCTCACCGATCTGAGCGCCCTTGCCGACATAGGCAAAAGCGCCGACGTAAGCGTCTGCCGGCACCTCCACGCCTTCTGCGATGAAAGCTGGTTGCTCGATACCCTGCTTCTTCGGGTTGAGTGCGGCCTGTACCATGTTGAGGAGCATGCCCATGGCAGCACGGGCATTGGCTACCTTCACCATCGTTGCTTTGATTTCCTGAGCAGGATCCAGCTCGATGGTCTCGTCGAGCAAAACGATACTCGACTGGGTAGTGTATAGAAACTCAGTATATTTTGGGTTGGCTAAGAAAGATAGGCAGCCAGGGCGACCTTCTTCGATCTTAGCAAGATCGCTGACCTTGGCATTGGCATCGCCAATCACCGTTCCCTGCAGAAATGCTGCTATTTGTTGTGCTGTAAATTCCATATATGTGTATACGCGTACTTTTAAAACGCGGCAAAAATAGCGAAAATATCTGAATTTTCCAAATATTCTCGCTATTTCAGTGCTAAAAATCCCTAAATACAAGGCTGATGGCACTTTTATTAGTCCAGATGTGTCAAAAACTGCGCCTTAAAATGTCCGTCTTTCTCCATAGGAGAGATGCGGAAAATACCTTCCTGCTGGTGCTCTTCATACCATAGCCGGCAGACGACACCCATAGTGCATCGTAAATTCATTTCTACACAAGGAGAGATGCAAAGCGATGGCTCTGTACCTTCTCTCAGTGGCTTAGCATCCCGATAGGTCATCATGTCAATACCCACATACCCCACTTGCCAGGGCTTTCCCATCAGAGGCGCAAAGAGGTTGCTCAGTATCTCAAGGTAGCAGGACTTGATGGTGTCAAGCTGGTCATGGTGAACTTGTAATTTCTTGATGATTGATTCATTGCTCATCAGGTGGCCTTGGCGGTAGGTCGTAGCGTCGTTGTCGAAGAGAGAATAGCCGATAAACTTCACGTCGTCAGAGCCGACGAAAAAGAGCATGGCGAAGTCCTGAACCTTGTCTTCGATCCAGGGTTCTCCTATGATGCCGCCCATCTTCTGGAGAGTGGCCTGCGCGTGCTTCCGGAGTGTCTCTATGGGGACAGTTGAGCGCATCAATCCACGTCCTGACGAACTCCAGGGAGTCTTCAGGACATAGTTTTTGTGCGATGCCATGAACGCCTCGACTTCTTCCATGCTCGAAAGATAAGAAGGCGTCGGGAAGGAATCATCTTTCAGTCGTGTCCTCAGCTGCTCTATGAGCATGACTGTCGTCTGTCTTGACGATAATCTGCGAAGCACTTCTAATTCTTCATCTGTAGGGAGTTGCGAGTTTTTTATCTTGTACTGCTCGTGGATGTGTCTGCGTGTATCCCAGTCCCATCCCCAAGGCTGAGGAAAAGCCACTTCCCCACGGCGAAATGGCCCGTTCCAGATATCACTCAAAGACGCTAAATCCTCCTGCAGGCGGAGCGCCGCCAGAGGAGGATTGAAGTGCTTGACACCGTGTGCCAAGGCAATGTCATGGCTGGGGTAGAAGAGCATCTTACTTGGTGTACTTCTTGACTACCTCATAGAGGGTGTTTTCATCGCCTTCACGGTATCCGGTATGCTTGTGTACGAGGTTGCCGTCGCCATCAAAGACGAGGATGTAAGGGATGCTCTGTACACCGAAATGACGAGCCAGCTCAGCGTTAGAATCGAGCAGAACATCGAATTTGAAACCCTTGCTCTCGATCCATGGCTGTACCTTGTTTGCTGTCTGTGGCTGATCGGTGCTGATGGCGAAATACTTCACACCGCTCTCGCTCTTCCAGGTGTCATAGACCTTCGAAACGGCAGTCATCTCCTTGGCACATGGCATGCACCAGGTGGCGAAGAAAGACACGATGAATGGTTTGCCTCCGTTTGAGAGGGTCGAAGCGTCAACGGTCTGGCCGCTGAGGGTCTTGAGCTGGACAGATGGAATCTGAGCCTGGATGGCTGCGCAACTCATAAGTATGATAGCAACGATTGCTGCAAAAATCTTCTTCATATTTTTTTTATTTTTTAGATTGCAGTTATGCTAAAAAGTTTAATTCTGAGGCAAAGTTCCACATTATTTATTAATTAGACAAATCTTTATTGACTTTTTTCGTCCTTGGGTTACTGATTGACTTTATTTTGAGTGGGATTGATAGTGGCATTTTGCAATTTTATTGGCTTGTTTGGTAAATAGACTCAAGAAAATCGTTGAAATTTTCTATTTTTTCTTGTTTTTATTTGGAGGATTACTTATACTCTTTTATATTTGTGCCGCAAAAACTATATTCAAAAATAAGAATCCACATGAAACGTATCTTCCTCATAGGCTATATGGGTGCAGGCAAGACCACGATGGGCAAGTCGTTGGCACAGGTGATGGGTCTCAGGTTCATCGATCTGGACAATTTCATCGAAGCTCGTTATTCCAAGACCATTAAGGAGATCTTTGCCGAAATGGGAGAGGAGGGTTTTCGTCAGATTGAGCGCCGTTCTTTACAGGAAGTCTCCGAATATGAGGATGTGATCCTTTCGCTCGGAGGAGGTACGCCTTGTTTCTTTGATAACATGGATATAGTCAATGCCGCTGGTACATCTGTCTACCTGAAGCCTTCCGAGGAGGTGCTGCTGAAACGTCTGGTCAAAGGCAAGCACAAGCGTCCGCTGCTGGCCGACAAGTCAGACGACGAGATCCTGCAGGTCATCCGCGAGCAGCTGGCCTGGCGCGAACCATTCTATCTGAAAGCCAATATAACTTTCGAGGCTTCGCATCTTGAAAACAAGGCTGATATCGTTTATAATGCTGAAAAATTAGCTTCATTGCTCTAGAGCCATATCTATCTATTTACATGCGCTCCTCTATATCGTATTCTGTTTCTGCTGATTTGTCTGATCGGTTACATGACTGTTTGCTCTGCAGCCAAGAAAGTCCCAGCAAAGCCGATGCCGAATTTCTCGGAGTCGGCCAGAATCCTTCGCGAGAACCGTGACATCTATCGTTCCTACGAAGACAGCATCTTTGCCAGAACGGATGAGAAGGCGTGGATCGATCTGATGTTCCGCCGTGCAGCGGTATGCCAGAAGATGTATCCGGAGAACAATCGTATTATCAGCGAAATCACCAGCTATTTTGAGCAGAATCCGAAGCGCATTCCGTCTGCTGCTTACGATTCGCTCTTTAATATCCTCATGGATATAGGTGGATATAATGATGTTTTCCTGCTGGAACATTATACCAACATACTCCTCCCTCACTATGAGGCCAAGAAAGATGTTGATCATCTTCTGCAGCTCAACCATTACGCTGGTTACTGCTATGCCGATATCACTCGAGCTTATCAGCCAGAAATGAAGCAAAAAGCGGTGGAGTACTTTAAGCGCAATATAGAGTATGGGAGTCGTTATGCTTCTTTGAATCCTGAGGCGGCGAGTGTTATTCCTCGTGACTATATCAACCTTTGCTATTATCTGGCAACACTTGGAGCCATTTCTCCAGAAGAGGGCTTGGCTTATACCGATGAATTTGAAGATTTCCTGAAGAAGAACAGCGCACATTTCTCAGAAGAGGATCTGGCATTCTACCATGAGTATCTTGACTATATCCGTACTACCTCTTTCCGCATATATTCGATGAAGAAAGCAGAATGGACGTCAGCTGATTCACTGGCTCTTTTCAAGATGTTCGATGCTTCACCTTTTGCCAGCGGCTCGATGGCGAACCTGACTTCACTTAACGATTCTCTCTGCTATTACCATGCCATGGCCTTATTGGGCAAGATGCCTGTACGTCAGGCCTATCAGGAGAGCGATAAACTCGAGATGAAGGTTTTTGACCGATTCAGTCAGCTTGATAATATCGGAGAACGAGAATTGATGGATATCGTCGATGGACTGATACTTACCCTGCGCCTGATGGAAGAAAGTCATGTGGATGAATATTTCATGTCCCAGCGTGTCACGTATTTCGTTTTCCGCCTCACAGATATGATTCAACGTCTTCGTATCGTCGGTAATTATGTCTTCTTCGATTATATCTTGTCAGATCTGGCTACTCAAGACGTCGTGATCAATCATCTGCCATCGGTCATGAAAGAGCAATTTATGAGTAAGGTGGCCGTAAAGTCGCAGGTCGGAACAGTCATCCATGTCAATATGGTTGAGAAACTTTGTGTCGCATTGTTTGAAAGCCTTTTCGACAAGCAGCCAGAGATATTCTTAGGCGTGATGGATTGTCAGACAGTCGAAGAGCTTCAGGGACGCAGAAGCGAGTTGGTGCAATATGTCTCGATGGCCGCACTTTTCCATGATCTGGGTAAAGCGCAGATGGCGGAGATCGTCGGAAATAACTTCCGCCGACTGACCGATCATGAGTTCGAAATCATTAAGATGCACCCTGAGAAGTCACAGGCATTCTTCATGCTCGATCCAGTTTTCACTAAATATCAGGATGTGGCACTGGGTCATCATAAATGGTATGATGGCAAGGGCGGCTACCCTGCTTCTTTCGATAATACAGTGTCTTCTTGGCGTCCGATGATCGATCTGGTTACTATCTGCGACTGCATTGATGCTGCCACCGATTATCTGGATCGTAACTATCGTGTGCCAAAGACCCTCGAACAGGTTGTGAAGGAATTAGTGACTGACGCCGGCACTCGTTATAATCCTGCAATGGTCAAGGTGCTGTCCGAGGATGAATCTGTATTCGAAAAACTGAATAATATCATTCTCAACGACCGCCCACGTCAGGCTAGCATGGTTCGAGCTCGTTACATCCATGTGAAGGAAGAAAACTAACTTGCATTTTGCTATTTTGTAACGTATAGATGTCCTTTTGCTACGTTAATTTAGAATATCCGAGAATTTTGCCATGATTATTTGGAGGTTCTCGGGTTTTTCCATATCTTTGTACCCGTCATTTCTATTATTTAAGGTAATTAATTAATCAAAGTATAATTTTTTATATCAAGTTATGGAGAATCCAAAGATTATTGAGACTCCCGAAGTTGTTGTTCGCTTCTCGGGCGACTCTGGTGACGGCATGCAGTTGGCCGGTACCATCTTCTCAACTGTCGCTGCCATCCTTGGCAACGAGATCTCTACCTTCCCTGATTATCCTGCTGAGATGCGTGCTCCGGTCGGTTCGCTCGGTGGTGTGTCTTCTTATCAGGTGCATGTAGGTAAGAAGGTCTATACCCCAGGTGATGAGTGCGACGTGCTCATCGCAATGAATCCTGCAGCACTCAAGCAGAATGCCAAGTACCTCAAGAAGGGTGGTGTGCTGATCTACGACCAGGATACTTTTGTAAAGTCTGGTTTTGAGAAGGCTAAGTTCACTACCGAAGATCCTTTCCAGGAGATGGGTATTGCCGACAAGTATCAGATCCTTGCCGTACCTGTCACTGAGAGCACCAAGGCTTCTTTGGCAGACTCTGGCATGGATGCTAAGTCTATTGCCCGTTGCCGCAATATCTTTGCTCTCGGTTTCGTGTTCTGGTTGTTCAACCGTCCTATCGAGAAGGCTATCGACTTCCTTACCAGCAAGTTCGGCAAGAAGCCTGCTGTCCTCGAGGCTAACGTCAAGGTAATCACCGACGGTTTCAACTATGGAGCCAACACCCACGCCAGCGTTTCTACCTATCGTGTAGAGAGCGAGAAGGCTGAGGCAGGTATCTATTGTGACGTGAAGGGTAATGCTGCTACCGCATACGGTTTGGTTGCTGCTGCAGAGAAGGCTGGCTTGAACCTCTTCCTCGGTTCTTATCCTATCACTCCTGCTACCGACGTTCTCCACGAGCTCTCTAAGCTGAAGTTCCTCGGCGTAACAACCGTTCAGGCAGAAGACGAGATCGCTGGTATCTGTACTGCTATCGGTGCTTCGTTCGGCGGCGCACTCGCAGCTACTTCTACCTCTGGTCCTGGCATCGCCTTGAAGTCTGAGGCTATCGGCCTCGCTGTCATGGCTGAGCTCCCACTCGTTGTTATCGACGTTATGCGTGGCGGTCCATCTACTGGTCTTCCTACCAAGACTGAGCAGACCGACCTCCTCCAGTGTCTCTATGGCCGCAACGGTGAGTGCCCAGCTGTCGTGATCGCTGCCAGCACTCCTGTTGACTGCTTCAAGAGCGCTTACATGGCTTCGAAGATCGCCCTCGAGCACAATACTCCTGTCATTCTCCTCACCGATGCATTTATCGGCAATGGTTCTTCTTCATTCCGCATCCAGGATATCGACAACATGCCAGCTATCAAGCCAGCTGTTGCTGCAGAGGGAACCATCGATTACAAGCCATTCGATCGTGACTCTGAGACCTTCGTTCGTCTCAAGGCCGTTCCTGGTACTGAGGGCCTGATGCACCGCCTCGGTGGTCTTGAGAAGACTCCAGCTGGTGCTATCACCACCGATCCTGTTATGCACGAGACCATGGTCAAGAACCGTCAGGCTAAGATCGACTACATCGCTAACGTCATCCCAGACCTCGAGGTCAAGGGCGACGCTGATGCCGATACCCTCGTCATCGGTTGGGGTGGTACCTATGGCCACATCGCTGCTGCCGTCGAGAACTGTCGCGCTGCTGGCATGAAGGTCGCTCAGGCTCACTTCACCTACATCGCTCCACTTCCTAAGAACACCGCAGAAGTCCTCAAGAAGTATAAGAACATTCTCTGCTGCGAGCTCAATAACGGCCAGTTTGCAGGCTATCTCCGTTCGAAGATCGAGGGTGTAAGCATCAAGCAGTTCAATGAGGTGAAGGGCCAGCCATTCCAGATCTCAGACATCGAGGCTGCTATCAAGGCGCTTTGAGAAAAGTAGTAAAAGAGTAGTAAAAAAGGAGTAAAAGGGTAGTAAAAGGGACGATAGTTCAGATGGATACAAGCTTCCGACATATCATTGCTTGGCAGAAAGCACACGACTTTGTTTTGTCTGTCTATGATAAGACGAAGGATTTTCCGCCATACGAGAAACATGGCCTCTGGTCGCAGTTTACTCGTGCTGCTGTATCTATTGCTGCCAATATTGCTGAGGGTCATAAAAAACTCAGCAAGGCCGATAAACTGCGTTTCATGAATATTGCCCAGGGTAGTCTTGAGGAATGTCGCTATTACGTCATCCTTGCTCACGATCTGAAATATATCTCAGAAGAAGATACCCAACTCCTCAATTATAAAATAGAGGGAGCAAGCTGGTATTTGAATGCCTATATCGATGGTATAATCAAAAACAGCGGAATTAAGGATTGAGCAATAAGGTGAGTTTCCGACGTCTGATACTAACGTCCTTTTTACTCCCCTTTTACTCCCTTTTTACTCCCCTTTAATAACCCTTATAAATATGTTTACTCAACAAGATTTTAAGAGTGATCAGCCATTGAAGTTCTGTGCTGGTTGTGGTGACCACGCCGTTGCTGCATCTATGCAGAAAGCCATGGCTGAGCTTGGCATTGCACCAAGCCAGACGGCTGTCATCTCAGGTATCGGTTGCTCAAGCCGTATGCCATACTATATGAATACTTACGGCATGCATACCATCCACGGTCGTGGATTGGCCATTGCTACAGGTTTGAAGACTGCACGTCCTGACCTCACCGTCTGGAACGTCTCGGGCGACGGCGACTGCCTCGCCATCGGTGGCAACCACTTCATTCACGCCATGCGTCGTAACATCGACCTCAATATCGTCCTCTTCAACAATAAGATCTACGGCCTCACCAAGGGTCAGTACTCTCCAACCTCTGACCGTGGTCTCGTGTCGAAGTCTTCACCTTGGGGTACCGTCGAGGATCCATTCTGTCCTGCAGAGCTTTGCCTCGGTGCTCGTGGCAACTTCTTCGCTCGTGCCATCGACGGCGATATCAAGGGTTCGGTTGCCTGCATGGTTGCAGCAGCTAAGCACAAGGGCGCAGCTGTCGTCGAGGAGCTCTGTAACTGTGTCATCTTTGCCGATGGCATCCACAAGCTCGTCACCGATCCTGCTGTCCGTGCCGACAAGACCATCGTCCTCGAGCATGGCAAGCCAATGATCTACGGTAAGGACCGCAACAAGGGTCTTATCCTCGATGGCTGGGACATCAAGCCAGTGACTATCGGTGAGAACGGCATCACTGAGGCCGATCTCCTCGTTCACGATGCTCACAAGGCCGATCCAACCTTCCACCTCAAGCTTGCTATGATGGGTTACTCTCCATACGGCTACGCTGGTGCTACCGATGAGCTCCCTATCGCTCTCGGTGTGATCCGCGACGTAGAGTCTATGACCTACGATCAGGCAGTCAAGGAGCAGATTGAGGACGTCAAGGGCAAGAAGCCACAGCGCACTTTGAAGGATCTCCTTCTCTCAGGTGATACCTGGGAAGTAAAGTAATCCAGACAAGACATATTACAATCAGGAGGGTATCATGCAGATTCGTGTGATACCTTCCTGCTTTTGTGAAGGTACCACAGTGATTCGAGCGATACCTTCCTGCTGTCGTGAAGGTATCGCAGTGGTTCTTGTGATACCTTCCTGCCATCGTGAAGGTGTCCTGATGATTCTGGCGATACCTTATTGTTTTCAGTCGACAATGACCGATAAATTGTTGAAAAAACATCGAAAAATATGTTACACAACATAAAAACGAAAAAAAGAGGGGTGGAAATTTTTTTATTTCCATAATTTATTTATATATTTGCCCTCGTGTTTCGGAGAAGAAAATTGGGAAAAGAGTACTATCGTCCTTATAACTCCCCATTAACTTCCCTATAACTCCCTTATAACTCCTATTTAAATTATATATACACCTTAAAGTAATATAAAAACCTATGAAAGTCTACAGTTCTAAAGAAATTAAGAACATTGCCCTGCTTGGCAATGATGGTTCTGGTAAGACCACACTTACCGAGACGCTCCTCTACATCGCTGGTCAGATCGGTCGTAAGGGCCGCATTACTCAGCAGAGTACTGTCAGTGACTATTTCCCAGTCGAGAAGAATTACGGATACTCAGTATTCAGCACTGTTTTCCATGTAGAGTGGAACGGCAAGAAGCTCAACATCATTGACTGCCCAGGTATGGACGACTTCGTAGGTCAGGCCATCACCGCCATGAGTGTGACCGATACTACCATCCTCCTGATCAATGGTTCAGTAGGCCCTGAGGTCGGTACTCAGAATCACTTCCGCTATACTGAGAAGCTCCAGAAGCCAGTCATCTTCCTCGTCAACCAGCTTGATAGCAACGAGTGCGACTATGACACCATCGTAGAGGATCTCCAGCTCAACTATGGCTCGAAGGTTATGCCAGTGCAGTATCCTGTCGAGACCGGCGATAACTTCCACCAGCTCATCGACGTCATCCTGATGAAGCAGCTTACCTACGGTCCTGACGGTGGCACTCCAACCATCGAGGAGATCCCTGCTGATCAGATGGAAAAGGCTCAGGAGATGCACAAGGCGCTCGTTGAGGCTGCGGCTGAGAATGATGAGGGCTTGATGGAGAAGTTCTTCGAGACCGAGCAGCTCACCGAGGATGAGATGCGCGAAGGTATCCGCAAGGGTATGGTCACCCGTTCGATCTTCCCAGTCTTCTGCGTCTGCGCAGGCAAGAACATGGGCGTCGGCCGCTTGATGGAATTCTTGGGCAATGTCGTTCCTTTCGTCGACGAGATGCCAGCTACCCACAACTCACGTGGTGAGGAAGTCAAGGTCGATGCTTCGGCTCCTACCAGCCTCTACTTCTTCAAGACGGGTGTTGAGCCACACATCGGTGAGGTTCAGTATTTCAAGGTTATGAGCGGTACCATCAAGGAGGGCGACGATCTCGTCAATGCCGACCGTGGTACTACCGAGCACATGGCTCAGCTCTTCGTATGCTCTGGTGCTAACCGTGAGAAGGTAAGCGAGCTCCAGGCTGGCGATATCGGCTGTGCAGTCAAGCTCAAGGACGTTCGTACAGGCAACACCCTCAATGGCGGTGGCCTCGACAATAAGTTCAACTTCGTGAAGTATCCTGCTTCGAAGTATACCCGTGCTATCACCGCTAAGAATACCCAGGAGACTGAGAAGATGATGGTGGCTCTGACCCGTATGCGTCTCGAGGATCCTACTTGGGTCGTTGAGCAGAGCAAGGAGCTTCGTCAGATCCTCGTTCATGGTCAGGGTGAGTTCCACCTCCGCACCTTGAAGTGGCGTCTTGAGAACCTCGATAAGGTACAGGTAGATTTCGCTCCACAGCGTATCCCATATCGTGAGACCATCACTAAGACCGCTCGTGCCGACTATCGTCACAAGAAGCAGTCGGGTGGTGCTGGTCAGTTCGGTGAGGTTCATCTCATCGTTGAGCCATATTATGACGGCATGGAGGATCCAGTACTCTACACCATCGGTGGTAAGGAGTATCGTGTGACCATGAAGGGTAAGGAAGAGGTCGATCTCCCATGGGGTGGCAAGCTCGTCTTCATCAACTCTGTAGTCGGTGGTGCTATCGACAACCGCTTCATGCCAGCCATCCTCAAGGGTATCCAGCAGTGTCTTGAGCAGGGTCCATTGACCGGCTCTTATGCTCGTGACGTCCGCGTCGTTGTTTACGATGGCAAGATGCACCCAGTTGATTCTAACGAGCTTTCGTTCATGCTCGCAGCTCGTCAGGCATTCAGCGAGGCCTTCCGCAACGCAGGTCCTAAGATCCTCGAGCCAATCTATGACGTTGAGGTATTCGTTCCTGGCGATAAGATGGGTGATGTGATGAGCGATCTCCAGAACCATCGCGGTATGATCATCGGCATGGGTGCTGAGTCTGGCTATCAGAAGCTGCAGGCTAAGGTGCCACTGAGCGAGATGGCAGACTACTCTACCACCCTCAGCTCATTGACCCAGGGTGCTGCTTCATTCATTATGAAGTTCGCAAGCTACGAGCTCACTCCAACAGATGTTCAGAACAAGCTCATCGCTGCTCACGATGCAGAGGCAGAGAAATAATTTCTTACAGAAAAATAGGGTTGTCGATTGACAAAATTACTATTTTGCAATAAAAAATGCGGGCCGAGACTTAGATTTTCGGCCCGCATTTCTTGTTTTTCCGATTTTTTATTTATATTTGCGCGTTAATATGTTCTATTAATTGAAAAAGTCTACACCGAATTACCAACGATATGAACTATATTCGCCGCATATTTACCTTGCTGTTCCTCTTGTGCAGCGTGGGTCTGATGACCTCCGTCGACGTGCAGGGACAGACTCTCGATACCTGTTTCGTAGGCATCTGCATCGATAATGTAGAGCAGCCATTTACCGTCAAGGATTATAAGGGCAAGCCGACAGGCTATATCTGTCGCGATGCACAGAATAACATCCAGCTCTACACCAAATGTCCGTTCGTCAAGGTGACCAATGAGTCTACCTCTGAGATGCGCGACAAGATCACGGGCCAGTATCGTGTCATCTACTTCAATCGCGGCAAGGCTTCGACCTACGATTATCGTCGTGTCAATTCTCGTTCTGAGGCGCGTGAATTCCGGAATACCCGCGTAAGGAACATGCAGAACAGCATCTACTTCCGTATCGATAGTGTCAAGTCGGCTAAGATCACCTTCGATCTTGAGAATACGGGCAAAGTCATTCGTGTGCTCAATGCCAATATCCTCGACAACAATGCTCCTAAGGAGGCGCTTGCCTTGCTCAATGGCGGCTCGATAGACACTCCTGCTGCTACTCCAACAGCCGACGCACCAGCTGCGGCAGATGCCCCAAAGAGCGAGGTAAAACCAGCCAAGGCAGCTGCGGAAGAAAGTGAAGGTGAGGGTGGCTCGGCTAAGTCTGTCCTGCTGACTCTTCTGATCCTCCTGGGTCTGGCTGTCGGCGGCTATCTGGCTTATCGCGAGTACACCAAGCGCTCGAAGAAGGAGAATAACATGGGCAAGCAGTACCATGGCGAGGGTAAGGTGAATACTCCGATTGTCAAGGCTCCAGTGGCTAAACATCAGCCAGGTAAGAATGCACCAAAGGAGAATCTTATCCAGAAGTTGGCCGACAAGCAGTCAGGCAAGGCTCCTGCTACTCCAGTGACTCCAGTCGCTGCTCCTAAGTCTGTTAATGCTCCTCAGCCTCAGGTTGTCGAGAAGATTGTCGAGAAGGTCGTCACCAAGGAGGTACCTGTAGAAAAGATCGTCGAGAAGATTGTCACTAAGGAAGTGCCGGTCGAGAAGATTGTTGAGAAGATCGTTACCAAGGAAGTCCCTGTTGAGAAGATCGTTACCAAAGAGGTGCCAGTCGAAAAGATTGTGACCAAAGAGGTGCCAGTCGAGAAGATCGTCGAGAAGGTAGTCACCAAGGAAGTCCCTGTCGAGAAGATCGTCGAGAAGCAGGTCGAGAAGATCGTCAATATCGATCCGAATCCGGAGCTCCTCAAGCAGATTGAGTCGCTGCGTGTCAATATCAGTCAGAAGCAGAACGAGTATGCTCAGCTTGAGAGTGAGCTGAAGCAGAAGCTCTCAGACATGGAGCAGAAGGCTTTGCGTGCCAAGGCAGAAATCCTCCAGCAGGCACAGGATCAGGTTACTGCCATCCGTAAGCAGGCAGACGATCAGGTCAAGTCTGCACAGGCAGAGGCTCAGCAGCAGGTGGCTGAAGCTCAGCAGAAGTCGCTGCAGCAGCTGGCTCAGATGCAGCAGGATAATGCTCAGCAGATCGCCGCTATCAAGACTGCCGCTCAGCAGGAAATCAATCAGCTGCAGCAGGAGAAGAATGAGCAGATCAATGCCATCCAGCAGGAGGCTCAGCAGCAGATAGCCGAGGCTCAGCAGGAAGCTCAGCAGCAGATAGCTGAGGCTCAGCAGAAGTCGCAGCAGGCCATTGAGGCGGCCAATGAGGATGTCGCACGTTATAAGGATCGCGCTGCTGTCTTGGAGGCGCAGATTGCACAGCCTCTCAAGTCCAGCCGTGACGGTCTGCGTGCATCGTTGCTCCTCATTGCCGAGCAGATACAGCAACTCAAGGATAATGTGGAAAGCCACAATGCCGACAACAACTATCACAACACCACCGTCCACATGTCTATCAAGTTTGCGCAGTTTATGCAGTGGTTTGAGAAGACCGTCATGCAGGACGAGGCTGGTGCCATCCAGAGTGCAGGCGATCTCTATGCGCTGATGCAGGAGGAGTTCCGCAATGCCATCGAGAATAACTACTCATGGGTATCAGAGCTGATCCGTGTCAACGCCTACAGCGGCATCTCGCCAATGTTCCTTTCTGAGGCGAAGCGCTCAGGCATCCTCGTCGAGAATATGCACATCGCCGTCGCCGAGACCATCGGCCTCCTCGGTCGTTATGGCATCACGCTGGTCATCCCACATCTTTTCGTCGATGACTTCGATGTCGATCACTACAAGCTCAACAATGCTCCACTCATCAATTCTTTCTATCCTCACGGCTTCAAGGAGCAGGAGATGGCCAAGCGCGGCGTCATCTATGACGTTATTCGTCCTGGCTACTCGCTCAATGGTATCATCCAGAAGGTTCCAGAGGTCAGCGCAATGATGGCAGTGGCACAATAATCAGATTAGATTCACTTCCGGATCAATCTCCACACCGAATTTCTCTTTTACCGACTTAACGATTTCCTGACAGAGGTTGACGATCTCCTCCGGAGTTGCTCCACCGCGGTTGACCAGCACCAGACACTGCTTCTCATACACTCCAGCGCGTCCGACGGTCTTGCCTTTCCACCCGCATTGCTCGATGAGCCAGCCGGCTGGGATCTTGATAAGCTCCTCATTAATTATATAATGTGGGATCGTCGCCTCCACTCCATGCGCCTCGATATGCTCGCTGCCACCGCGCCACTCGCAGAGGATGCGCTCATAGACATTTTTTTCTACTACGGGATTCTTAAAGAACGATCCCGCATTGCCCAGCACCTTCGGATCGGGCAACTTGCCCTGGCGGATGGCGATCACTGCATCGCGAACCTCCTGCGCAGTCGGGTTCTCCTTTCCGTCTAATGCCTGTTTCAGTCCTGCATAATCCAGATGCAGCACCGGCGTCTTCGAAAGCTTCAGTACCACGCAAGTCACGATATAACGGCTCTTGGCGGCTGGCGACTTGAGCAGAGAAGAGCGGTAGCCATACTGCATATCCTCGCAGGTCAGCACACATTCTTTCTGGTCGATGACGTCCCAGCAGATCACCTCCTGGATGAGATCCTTGACCTCCACGCCATACGCACCGATGTTCTGCACCGCCGCAGCACCTGCCTCGCCCGGGATGAGCGAGAGGTTCTCCGCGCCATACAATTCGAGCTCGGCGCACCGCTTGCAGACGTCGTCCCAGGTCGTACCGGCCAAGACCTCGAGAGTCTCGCCATCGTCTCGGAGCTTCATGCCTGTGGCGGTGCAATGCAGCACGACGCCCGGATAGTCACCCTTGAAGAGTAGGTTAGAGCCTGCTCCGATGTGCCAGAACGGTATCTCTCCCTGCTCTCGCTGCTGTCGCATCAACTCCTGTACCTCATCGTCTGCCAGAATCTCCTGCAGTTCCTTCGTATATTCATATTCGGCAAATACTGCCGCCTTCACGTCCATGCCAAAAGTGTTGTAGGCTAGGAGAGAAGCATTCTTTCTGATCGTTTTCATGGTTGCAAATATACGTTATTTCTTCCTTTTCTCCAAATTTCGCATTCATTATCCTACTTTTTCTCCTCTATATTTGCTCGTCTCACTTATTCTTCGTACTTTTGTCCTCCTATATTATATAATATGAGATATCATCTGCCATTCATCGCCCTGTTGTCCATCCTCTTCCTTGTGGTGCTCAACTCCGATCTCCTCTATATGGTCCAGTCGCGCTCGCTCTTTATGAGCGGTTCGATCTTCCTGGCCGACTGCATGCGCGTCCCTGGGGGCTTCCTGACGTGGCTCGGACTCTGGTTCACACAGTTTTTCTATTATCCTGCTTTAGGAGGTTCTTTCCTCGTCGTCCTGTGGCTGGCGCTCTATGCCGTGCTGCAGCGCACCTTTCGTCCTGCCACCTTCTGGTCTTGGCTGCTGCTCATACCCGTCGTTGCCTTACTGGTCTCTACGGTCGATCTCGGCTACTGGATCTATCTGCTCAAACAGCATGGCTACTGGTTCCGCGAGACCTTAGGAACCCTTTTTGTCGCCCTGCTCCTCTGGCTGCAGGGGCGCGATAATCATCTTTGGCGCAATGTCTCAGCGTCGGCTTTCGCTTTGGTTGCTTATCCTCTGTTCGGCTGGTATTCCGTCCTTGCGTTGCTGTGCATGGTGATTCGTCGAGTCGTCATCACGCTTCGAGAGAAACGCTCAGGTTGGCCTCTCACTCTTGCGATTGCAGTGATCGCGGCCATCGTTATTCCTCTGATTGCGCGTCAGTACAGCGCTTTCCGCCTGGAGGAGGCCTTCTATGCAGGCTTCCCCGTCATTGAGTCCAATCTCGATTTTTCCTGGGCGCTCACCGTTCCATTCTTCGTCGTCGCCCTGTCCCTGATACTGCTCTGCGTCCTTCCGTTACAGAAGAACCTTAGCATCACCGCTCGTCGTCCATGGCTCATTCACACCGTGGTAATGGTTTTGCTCGCGCTCATTGTCTTCGAACGTAATGTCGGCGACCGCAACTATCACGCTGAGATGCGCATGTATCGTCAGGTCGAGGACTTCCACTGGTCTGACGTACTCCGTGAGATTCAGGAGGCCACTGATAGGGGAGGAGGTACTCGTCAGATGGCGATTTGCAAGAACGTCGCGCTGATCAATACGCAGCAGGTCGACCGGATCTTCGAGTATAGCACCGGCGAGGTCAACCGTGTGATGCGCGATTCCTGCGGCGCCTACATGCTCTATACCTCCGGTCCGCTCTTAGCTCTGCATCACGGCATGGCCAACACGGCAACGCGCTGGACCATCGAGAACAGCGTGGAGTACGGCCTCAGTGTCTCGTCCCTCAAGATCCTCACACTTTCGGCTCTGATCAGTGGTGAGTCGCAGCTGGCCGACAAGTATCTCTCCATGCTCAATCTGAATCTCTTCCAGTCCCCTTGGGTACGACACTATCGCCCACTGGCCATTGATCCTTCGCTGATCGATGACTATCCGGAGCTCTCCGTCATCCGCATCCTCCACGATTATCCGATCAATGAGCTGTATGGCGATCATGGACACGTCGAGGCCGAGGTATACAAGCCATTCAGCAACCTGGTCAATCCAGATATGCCTTCCATCCAGGAATTGGGTGTCTATTACGCCATGCTTGAGAAGAATCCTACGCGCTTCTGGCCGCAGCTGCAGTACTTTGTCGAACTCAATCCGAACCGAAAAGTCCCTGCCATCTTCCAGGAGGCGGCCTATCTCTTCCAGCAGAGAGATCCTGCCAGCATCGAGGGCGTCCGCTTCAATTTCTCCAAGGACGTCACCGACCGCTTTGACTATTTCAATCAGTATGCCAACACCCATGCCCGTCCGGACATGAGCCAGCAGGAGATTGCCGAGATCCTCAAACCTAAGTTCGGTCACACCTACTGGTGGTATTACTACTTCAATCACAGTACACTTTATTGACCTCTCCTCCCATGCGCCAAATAATATTTATCATTTTTCATATAATATTTTTTTCTCTGATCTCCTGCCGTCCTCAGGTCCCCACCACCACGACGCCAGCCGGTCGCCAGCCCCATCTCCGTCCTGACTACACCGACGTCACCATCCCCTGCAATATCGCTCCGCTCAACTTCGCAGTCATCGAACCCGGTGCTCAGCAGGTCGTGGCACGCTTCACGGCACCCGACGGCACGTCCTTCGTCTATGGCAGCAATCAGAAAGTGATCCTCGATGCCGATGAGTGGCGCCAGCTGCTCACCAGGACGCGTGGCGACAAGATGCAGGTCGAGGTCTTCTCGGCGCTTCCCGACGGTCGCTGGGTATCGTTCGAACCATTCTCTATCATGGTGGCCAACGACAGCATCGACCCTTACATCTCCTATCGTCTCATCCAGCCATCGTATGTCGGTTATGAGGAGTTGCGCATCGAGCAGCGTTGCCTCGAAGACTTCTCTACGCGCGATATATATAATAATATGAGTATCTCTACCGAGACTCAGGGCCAGTGCATCAACTGTCACAGCTATCAGAATTACGATGCCAGCAATATGCTCTTCCACATGCGTAAGGACTGGGGCGGTACTCTCATCGTCCGTGATGGCGGCCAGCCAGTTAAGGTCAACCTCAAGACACCCGAGACCATCTCGGCCGGTGTTTACCCCGCCTGGCACCCGACCTTGCCGCTCATTGCTTTCTCTACCGACAAGACCGCGCAGAGCTTTTACACCCTTCACAACGACAAGGTGGAGGTGTTCGATGCTGCCAGCGACCTGATCCTCTACGACCTCGATCGCAACGAGGTCAGCAACATTCAGGCCGACCCTGATGAGATGGAGATCTTCCCGACGTGGAGTCCAGACGGTCGCTGTCTCTACTATGGCTCGGCGCATATCCGCTTCGGTGCCGATGGGGGAGATGCCGAGCAGGAAGCCATGGAGCGTTATGAGGAGGTGCGCTACGACCTCTATCGCCGCTCGTTCGATCCTGCCACACATCAGTTTGGTGAGCGCCAACTTGTCTATGCCGCCTCGGCCGACAGCCTGAGCGCCACCCTGCCACGCCTTTCGCCTGACGGACAGTGGCTCGTCTTCTCACGCGCTCCTTATGGCTGTTTCCACGTCTGGCATCATGACGCCGACATCTACGCCATCCGCCTGCAGGATCCTGCGGGTCTGCCGCTCGACAGCCTTGCTGCGCCTGTCCGCATCGACAACGTCTGCTCCGACTGCTCCGAGTCCTATCCGACCTTCTCCAGCAATGGCCGCTGGCTGATGGTCGACTCCCGACGTGACGATGGCAACTACACCCGTCCCTACATCGCTTACCTCACCCCTGACGGCCAGTGCCATAAGCCATTCGAACTCCCGCAGGAGAATCCCGCCTTCTACACCCTCACCCCCTTCTCTTTCAACCGACCTGAGTTCATGCGCACCCCCGTCACCACCTCCGTCTCCGATTTCGTCGACGCCGCCAAGCGCGATGCCGTCAATGCTAAGTTTGCAGAATAAGGATCTGATTTAAATAGAGAGGGTATTTGTTTTGGGTCTATGACGTTTTTCATTATTACTGCGAAAGTGTATCTCTAATCTATTGAAATAGAACTCTTTTTTGCCACTATCCCCGCAAAAATAGTATTGTCATGTTTCAAAATGGTCAATTTCTCCCTGATTAATTAAAAAAACTATCATTTTTTTTGCTCAACTGAATTTAAAGTTGTACTTTTGTAGCGGAAATTCTAAAAAGATATCCAGTTAGTATCCTTGTTTTTATATAATATGTGTAGTATATGAAAAGAACGTCGATTTATTATTTTTCTCTCGCTGCCATCCTTGCTGGTAGCTTCGTTTCATGCCAGGATGATGATATGGGTTTCACCAAGGAAGAAATCCATGATGCTGCCGTAATGCGGGAGTATGTCAAAAATTTTGAGGCGCGCTATGGCAAGATTGACCCTAATCATGATTGGGGTTTGGGTATGATCAGCAATGCTGAGACTCGTGCGGCTGATGTGAATTTGAACCAGTGGTATGGTAAGTATAATTTTGCTGTGCCAGGATATCCTGATGTTTATTATAGTAATACAACCCCGACGCCAACCCTGCATAATACAAATTTCCGAGATGCAAATGGATATCAGGATCACTATACAGGTCAGAATCCTATCGGTGATATTACCGATGAGGAGATTATGTATGTGTCTTGGTGGTTTAGAACACATCGTTATCCTGTGTCTACTCCATTGCACTGGACAGATTTCTGGATGCAGAGCCTTTCTCGAGATAATGATAGAGATGCAGATGGCTTTATTGTCGATAATATTCCTCTGTATGATAGTAAAGAAATCAGACCGCAGAAGAACGATGCATTTTCGATTGATCAGCTTAAGGTAAAGACCTTTGACGCTCCATCTTATGATGTCGAAAGTAATACTGGTTATGATCATATTCAGAATTTCAATGCCGGCAATCAGAATCTTCTCAATGAATTTGATTGGCTGCCCGTAGCTGAGAGTGATATATACCAGTCTTACACCTTTGAGAACTATGGCGATATAAAGGTGGAGAATGGCAAAACCCGTGCAGGTTATGATAAAAGAACCATGCAGCTCTATCTGTCTTCAGGAACAGAAGACTTTGCTGGTCATTATTCAAATGATAGTAAGTGGCGATATAATGCTCAGAACTATGAGCATAGCATTTGGACTACAGTACATCTTCACTTCGTCGGTGCATCTGGTCGAATTTATGATGGCTATTATTTGGGCTTTGACTATATGAATTATGATCAGGGTGGTAAGCAGGAATTGATGATGGACGGTTATTATAGTAACTGGATTCTGAAGCTTTCGCCAGGTATGCCTATTGATAACTCTACGCATACAAGACGAATCATGTGTGAAGACTTAGGTAATACCTTTGACTTTGATTTTGATGATGTTGTTTTTGATGTCAGATATATTCAGGATCAAATTTCTTCCGGTTCTACGATTACCATTCAGGCTGCGGGTGGTACTATGCCAATTTGGGTCGGAAAGAAACCTGAGAAGGTCAATGGCGAATATGATATGAAATATGAGGTTCACCATTTATTAGGTCAGTCAGTAACAGATAAACCTATTAATATCGGAAGTTCTTATACTGTTGCACCTCCTGCCAATTATCATTTGCCAGCCCTCCCTGCTGGTACAGCAATATTTGATGTCCCAATCTATGTTTACAACACTAAGGATGAAATATTGAAGGAGTTGAGTCTGAAGGCGTTTGAAAAGTATAGCAAAACAGACGAGACCAATTCTGGAAATATTCCTCAAAAGTTTGGTGTTCCTACTTCTGTTCTTTGGATGCAGGAAACAGAGCAAATAGAGAATGGTTATTCTCAATTTGCATCATGGGTGCGTAGCGAAAATGAAAATGCAGAATGGTATAAAACCATAAAGAATGTTTCTTTGCTTTGGGGAACTGAGGGAGAACCTTCTTCTACTGCAATTATTGGCGGAGTAAGCTCAACTGTGAATCCTGTAATCCCAGTTTCTACGGCAGAGTCTCCAACATACGATATTTATATAAGAAGAGGTACTACTTCTCAGACTCAAAAAATTGCTGACAGGAAGCGAAAGGGAGATTCCTATATCGTCTCAGTTCCTCATGGTGGAAAATGTGTTTTGACAGGAAGCTTTAAGATTGGTGATACTGTGTACAGATCTCACGGTTCTGATATTCTTACTATTTATTCGACAACAACTATTACAGTGTTGGGTCAGGTGTATATTCTTGAGGAGACTAACTAATAATAAGGATATATTCGTCTTTGCTGTGTTCAAGAAGAAGAGCAATTAAGTATTTTTTATTTATGTGCACTTATAATTTGACATTCAATGATTCTGTTGTAGGAAATGCAAAAGCCGCATTTCCTACACAGGCAGCTATTACCGAATGGATGCAGATGCAGATTGAACGAATGCTGAAGCAGATCTCTGTAGATCCAGATGCCAAGAAAGTGCCATTGCGTAAGTTGAGCGTCAGCGATCGCATCAAATCACTTTCTGCTGTTCCTCCCAGCAGTTCTCATGCAGATTACAAGGAAGAGATGCAGCAGATTCTTTCTGATAAATATTGATTATTCCTGATTCAGATGAGTGTTTCTTAGTGACCAGATTGCATTTCGCGTTTATATTTACCCTGTCAGATTCGCAAGAGCCTGACAGGGTTAATTGTGATTCTAATTTTTCAATCCTCTTAATTCTTATTTCATATCGATGACGATTACTTTTTCATTCTTTCGCTCATAACTCCAAATATTCTTACATATTTTATCTCCATTTTGTTTCAAAATAACTTTTGTTTGTTACATTTTTGAAATTTCATGGCGATATATTTGCTTATATATATAAAAAGGTGTAACTTTGCATCGAAAAAACGTTACCTACATGCAAGACGTGGTCTTGTATAACTATTTATTTTTTGTGTGTTTATGAAAAGAACATCATTCTTTTATTTTTCTCTCGCTGCCATCGCTGCTAGTAGCTTTGCTTCCTGCCAGGATTACGATCCGATGAACGAGAATGAGCTGCTGGCAATTCAGGCTCAAAAGCAGTATGAGGCTGCGGCAAAAGAGTTCGCTCAGAATTTTATTACTCGTTTTGGCGAGCCTGATCCTAACCATACTTGGGGTTTTGGTCCTCTTAATGCTTCGTCGTCAGCTTCTCAAACTCGTGCTGATGGTGCTGGTAATGTATATGTAAATAGAAACCAGTGGGCACAAAAGCAGAGCGACGGTAGTTTTATCGTTGAAGCCATTGCAGACGATGTTAATATTCCAGGATGGCCAAATGATGATAATTATTATTACTACTCGATTGACGATCATTATGTCGATGGTATTTCTAGTTCATGGCCAAATAATAATAATTCCCGTCCTGTAGGTGATGTGACAGAGTATGAGATTCAGTATGTTTCAGCGTGGTTCCGTACACACAAGATTGAAAATCCTGAGGATTACCGATTGAATCTCCATTTGTCAGACTTCTTTATTCAAAATGTATCTGCGGATAATGATCAATGGAGTTACAATTCTTTAACATCCTCAGATCAGACTGGCGTTAATGGAGATAATATTAATGTCGTTTCTACTGCTGATTTGGCAGATGGTAAACATCCAAATATCAAACTGAATTCATCTACTCCTCAAGGCGTTCAATTCAATCTCGACCATCTGTGCTTTAAGCCTATCGGCGCAAATGATCAAGTCGATGGAACGTGGACGCATGTGAATGACTTTAATGCGGGTACTTCAAATCACGATCCAGAAAATAATCCGTATCACAACCCTTATCGAACAATTCAGTATATAACCTCCTCTGGTACTGAAGACTTTGCTTGTCATCCATCTTTGTCATCTTCAGCGGGAACTGACTATCTTAAGGACTGGGTTCTTGTGCGACTGACATGGCAAGAAAAGATGGCGGATGGCAACATTCACCAACGTGAAGGTTATTATCTTGCATTTGATTTCGCTGCCTCAAAAGACGAAATTGAAATTGGTGGTGATGATTATTATAGCAACTGGATCGTCAAGATTACTCCAGGTCGGTTCTCGCCTTTGGCTGATACTAGAAGAATTATGTGCGAAGACCTTGGCAATACCTTCGACTTCGATTTTAATGATGTAGTTTTTGATGTGCGTTTTGAACAAGTAGGATATTCTGGTAATTATGAGGCTGTCATTTCATTACGTGCAGCAGGAGGTACCTTGCCAATCTTTGTAGGAAACAATCCTGACGTTGCCAGTGGAGCGTATGAGGCTCATCGCATGCTTGGAGACTATTCTAATCCAAAGCAGCCAATCAATGCAAAAGATGGTGGCATCGTTCGTGGTGAGTCAATTTATCGAGTTGCAACTGGTACAAGTACAGATCCAGATGAAATTACTATCTATGTAAAGTATGGAGATAATGATGTTCGTACTGTTGCAAAGGCTCATAGAGGTAATCTCGAAGAAGTTGATGGCGGCTATAAACCAGGTCCATATAACCCTCAAAATCCATTGACATCTACTACTGTACCACAGAAGGTCGCAGTTTCAACATCTACCTATTGGATGAAGGAACTACAATTTATAGAGAAGAGTTATAAGTATTTCCCAGATTGGGTGAAGAGTGATTCTTTCAGAGTTCCTGGTTTGGCAGAAGGTCAAAATAACTGGTATAATGTTCATCAGGAGGATGGGCTTCTCTATAAGTGGACAGCTGTAGCAGAGCCAGGTCAGCCTACAGGATCTAGTGTTTGGAATGGCAACTATTCAACTAACAGTATTACTCCATATTCAGGTAAGAGCTTTGACGGAGCTAGTGGCGTATTAAAGATTGCTGGCTATGAAGGAGCAGATCCTATTTATAAGCAATTAGAAGATAACCCAAGCTTGTCAAAGATTGTATTTACCATTGTATATGATAATTGTTCAGCTCCATTTACAGGAAAACTCGCTCCTAGAAATGAAGATGGTACAACATTCACAGGCTCTTCTGGCAAGTCCTTTGAAGCCAATGTCGCAGCTACAAAACAAATGGCAGCAGGTCGTTTTTCTCATCGTTTTACTTTTACGAAAGAAGACTTAGTAAATGGAGAGAACATTTGTGAGTATCTTGTTTTGTATAGTTCTGGTATAACACCAACATATTGGTTCTGCACATATGAATAACTGATAAAGTAGAATCGAGATAGTACGGTAGCGACTAAGATGTCTTAGTCGCTACCGTATTTAAGTACCATCACTTCAATAAGTACCTTTGTCAGATGTTAAAGAAAGAATGGACGTCCAGCCCTCACGGTGTCCGTTCCCGCAAGAAAGAATGGACATCCTGACCTCACGGCGTCCGTTCCCGCATCGCAAAAAAATCCTCCTTCCTCCATATTTGCCCAGTAACACTCTGATTAGTACGAGGTTTGAGGCATGGAGGATTTTTTATGTTTCACTCTGCGTTCTCTGCGAGAGATATAAATGACTTTTGATGTGCGCTAAATAAATAAACCACGAATCAGGCGAATCGAACCATAACTCTCCGAGGATATATAAACTCTCCGACAGTGTTCCTTGCTACATAGAAATATCATATATTAACGTGAGTTCGACGAAATCAATCAATAGATTGTAAGCTGATTGTCATATACACGAACAAGGTTGATAGAAGGTTTCTTGGGGAAGAAGCAGTATGCCGCGATCGCACTAAAGAGATTGACGACAAAGTTGTCGA
>JAZRVB010000178.1:0-1329 GCA_045598885.1 Bacteroidales bacterium | reverse complement strand
GGCTTCGCCTGTCAGGCCGACTATCTGCACTTGGCCGGTGGCGGGATTGGGGCTGAGGGTCATGGCGGCGGGGACGGCCGCGCCCTCTATGCCGATGGCGGGTTCCGGGCATACGGTGATGGGATCGCTCCACGGGCTGGCAGGCTCCCGCCGTCCGCCGCAGCGGCCTCGGACGCGGAACTCGTAGCATCTGTCGTCGGGCAGCGTGACGCTCGCCGTGCTCTCCGCGGCGTCGATGACGGCGGCATCGTCCCAGCTGCCGTCCTCGGGCTTGTAGGCCACCTCATAGCCCTCATGGCCGTAGCGGCTGCTCCACGCAATGGCGGCCGTATTCCGGACCACTCCGCCGCACCACAGCGTATCCACCTTCGGACACGGCTTGATTCGCATATCCAGCGAGGAATCATAGTAGAACGTCATCACATTGGCCTCTTGGTAGTTGCCCACGAAAATGCTGTCCTCCACTCGAGAATCTGACCCGACATGAGCACGGAATACATATCCATTGGTATCAACTGATAGGTGGACGGCTGATGGATTATCTGTGAAAAATATTGGTCTTGATTTTTCAACGGCCTTGGTGTACTTGTTGATTTTGCATAATTCAATCTTCTTTTTCAACGAATAGCATTCATCCGTCATAATATAATCTCCAATTACTGCCAATGAAGTCGATGCGGCGTGTTTGTCAATAGTGTCCAACAAATAATAATCGACAGGAGCTCCGCTATTGCGATTATACGACGCAATAATGTAAAACATTACAAGATGGTTTGTTATGCTGATTGTATGGGCACTATCAAGAAAATAATAATTTTGGCCGACGATATTGGAAGCCGACAAATAACTTCCAAGAGATAAAGAATATACATTGTCTTCATCTAACGCAATTCCCTTAGTGCCATCATTAGCCATAATCTGGTTATTGGGGAATTCCATATAAAGCTGCTGAACCCAGCTGATTTCTCCAGATTTTTTTACCTTCATTACGAATGGCATTTCCAAAAAATCCGACGTGTTCTCTATCTTCAAACTGTGGACTGAGTCAAGGAACACCCGGACCAGAAACGTATCATACGGGGCAAATGATTCGGCAAACCGATAGTCTCCGCATTGGAAATACCCATTGGCATACAGCTCGTCTCCTGCAGCAACCACATTCGTAAAGCTGAGACATGCATCCGACCATTCCGGCTGCCATCCAGCAATGCTGTCTATCATGCATCTTTTGCCGACAAGGCGCCAATCGCTGCTCATTTTGTAGTAATACGAGCCGGTAAAATACACTCCGTTCAAGGATTGGGCATCCAGCATATATTTCCTGTTCGT
>JAZRVB010000177.1:0-4879 GCA_045598885.1 Bacteroidales bacterium | reverse complement strand
TTACACTGGCCGCACTTACCGCCACCACCACAAGCTGATGACAGGAAGATGCCACCCTGCTGGAGTGCAGCAAGAGCGGTGGTGCCGATACCAGCCTGGATCTGCTTCTTGCCATTGACATCGACTACGATGTTGCCAGCTGGAACGAGCCAAGCCTTAATGCCGAGCAAGAGAGCTACGAGCACCAGGATCACAGCCAGGAAAACTACGATTGCATAGATATAAGTCATTTCCATAATCTTAGTCTCCTTTTAATTAACCGAGTTGAATACCGCTGAAGCTCAAGAAGGCAATTGCCATGAGGCCGGTCACGATGAAGGTGATACCGAGGCCCTTGAGTGGAGCAGGAACGTTAGAATAAGCGAGCTTCTCGCGGATGGCTGCAAGGCAAGCGATGGCGAAGAGCCAGCCGATACCTGAACCAAGTGCGTAAACTACTGGCTCTGCGAAGGTCTCGAACTCCTTCTGCTGCATGAAGAGTGAACCACCGAGGATGGCACAGTTTACAGCAATCAATGGAAGGAAGATACCGAGTGAACCATAGAGAGCAGGGAAGAACTTCTCGACAACCATCTCGACGATCTGTACGATAGCTGCGATGACTGCGATGAAGATAATGAAGCTCAAATAGCTGAGGTCAACACCCTCGATGAGAGCGTTTGGCTGAAGCACATACTTGTCAAGCAGATAGTTGACAGGGAGGGTGATGAGCAACACGAAGGTTACTGCTGCACCCAAGCCAACAGAGGTCTTGACAGTCTTTGACACTGCGAGGTAAGAACACATACCCAGGAACAGTGCAAAGATCATATTGTCAATGAAGATTGACTTGATGAAAAGATTTAACAAATCCATAGTCTTTGTTGTTTATGAGTATTAATTACTTGTCCTGCAACTCTGGGTTCTTAGCACGAAGGTACCAGATGATGCAACCGAGGATGATCAGGGCTGCAGATGGCATCACGAAGAAGCCACAGTTCTGATAACCGTCGAAACCAGCCTCATTGACGAAGCGTGCGATAACATCAACTCCGAAGAGAGTACCAGCGCCGAAGAACTCGCGGATGGTAGCTACTACGAAGAGGATGCCAGCGTAGCCAAGGCCGTTTCCGAGACCGTCGAGGAGAGCTGGCCAAGGCTTGTTGCCAAGAGCGAATGCCTCAAGACGACCCATGAGGATACAGTTGGTAATAATCAAACCAACGTAAACTGAAAGAGCCTTGCTGACGTCATAGACGTAAGCCTTAAGAATCTGGTTTACAATAATTACAAGCGCTGCTACAACAACCAACTGTACGATGATTCGGATACGGTTAGGAATAGTGTTGCGGAGCAATGAAATGATCACGTTAGCGAAAGCAAGCACGCAGGTAAGAGCAATACCCATTACCAAGGCTGGCTTCATCTGGGTAGTGACGGCCAAAGCCGAGCAGATACCGAGAACCTGTACGACGACAGGGTTGTTAGTCCAGAGAGGACCGGTGAAAACACCAGGTTTCTTTTCTGCCATAATTGTAGACATTTAGACTATTAACAATATTTACTCAGCCTTTGGGCATTCACCCTCAGCTTCTTTACAACACTCACCTTCTGCATTCTTGCAGCACTCGCCTTCAGCGCCTTCCTGACACTTGCCACAGCAGCCGCCTTCTGCGTTGCCGCAGCAGTCGCCACCCATAGCAGGAGCCTCGCCGAGCTGCTGGAGAGCAGCTGCATAGCCCTGAAGTGAATTGCCAACCATGATGCTGACACAGTCAGAAGTCTTGGTAGCACCAGTGATAGCGTCAACCTTGTTGTCAGCAGCCTTCTTGGTAACTACTACTGGAGCGAACTGACCATTCTTGAAGATCTGCTTGCCAACGAATGCTGCAGCAAAAGCAGGATCGTCCTTGATTTTTGCACCAAGACCAGCGGTCTCACCAGCGTGGTCGAAAGATGCACCAGCGATGGTAGAACCATCACCCTCAACGGCGATATAACCCCAGATGGCATCCCAAAGACCTGCGCCATACATACACATTATATAATATGGCTTATCGTTGATGTTTGCACAGAAGAATGGAAGCTTAGCATCGGCCTTAACCTCACCCTTGGTGAAGAGGGTCTTTGCATTGATTTCGAAAGGATTGGTATCCTGGTCAAGGTCACCATTGACGGTAACACAAGCCATGTTGTTCTCCATATCGAGCTTCTCCCAGATATCAGCAGCGTTCTCGAAAGTAACAGCCTCGCAGATACCAGCTGCCTGAAGAGGACCTTCTACAGCCATGAGGATCTGCTGCTTCTTCTCGTTATCGGTGTTAGCCTTCTGCTGGTCTTTCAAACCGAGAGCAGCTGCTGAAAGCAATACTGCTACGAGACCACAGAGGACAACAGCATAAATTACGGTATAAATGTTACTATTGCGATTCATAATCTTATTTACGATTTTAGAATTTACGATTTACGATTAAAATTACAAATCTCAATTAAGCCTTCACACGCTTAGCACGCTTGCTGATGTTGCTCTCAACTACACAGTAGTCGATGAGTGGAGCCACAGCGTTACCAAGGAGGATGGCCATCATCATACCCTCTGGATAACCGGTGTTGAACATACGGATCACGATAGCCATAGCACCGATGAAGAGACCGTACCAGATCTTACCGCAGTTGGTGCGGCAACCGGTAACAGGGTCGGTAGCCATGAACACTGCACCGAAGGCGAAACCACCGAGGCAGAGCTGCTGAGCAACGGTAGGAGCGTTCTCTGCGAATGCTGCGATGAGCGCAGAAACAAGAGCACCACCTACGAATACGCCACCCATGATGCGCCATGAAGCCACCTTAGTGATAAGGAGGAGAGCTGCACCGAGGAGGATAGCGAGGGTAGAAGTCTCAGCGATAGATCCTGGGATCAGACCAATGAATGCGTCGAAGGTAGAGAAGGTAGCAGGATTGAATGAACCATCAGCTACTGCAGCAAGTGGAGTTGCACCTGAGAAACCGTCAACAACAGCGGTACCCTCGATAGGTGAGCCGGTGAGCCAGTTGCCAGTACGTACGAATACCTCGTCACCTGACATTGCCTTTGGATAAGCAAAGAACAGGAATGCACGGGTGATGAGTGCTGGGTTGAAGATGTTCATACCAGTACCACCAAAGATCTCCTTAGCGAAGATGACTGAGAATGCGGTAGCAACAGCAATCATCCAGAGTGGAGTCTCTACAGGTACAATCATTGGGATGAGGAGGCCTGAGGCAAGGAAGCCCTCAGCAACCTCTTCGCGCTTCATACAAGCTACTGCCATCTCGATGCCGAGACCTACTGCGTAAGCTACGACAACCTTAGGCAAGAAAGCACCGAAGCCATAAAGGAACTGCATGAACCAGCCATCGTTGATGCCGAGGGCGAGGTCGTGTTGATAACCTACGTTCCAGCAACCGAAGAGCATGGCAGGAATCAAAGCGAGGATCACCATGATGATGACACGCTTAGAGTCAACAGAGTCATGCACCTGAACGCCCTTGCGAGCTGCGGTATGACGAGGAACGAAGAGGAAAGTATGGAAGGAGTCGTAAACCGACCACAGCTTCTCATATTTGCCACCCTTTTGGAAAAGGGGGTCAATCTTTTCGTTGATATAATCGTTCAGTTTCATTATTCCATTTCTTTGCGGAGTTTAACAAGGCCATCAGCGAATACCTGCTGAACAGGAGTCTTTGATGAGCAGACAAACTCACAGAGTGCAAGATCCTCAGGAAGTACCTCGTAGATGCCGAGGGCCTCCATCTGGTCAATGTTGAATGCAAGGACAGCCTTGTAGAGCTGCTCAGGATAGATATCCATTGGGAATACCTCCTCCCACTTGCCACTCTCGATGAGTGCACGAGGACCACCCTTGAGGCGAGCGTCCATCGTCCACTTCTTGCTCTTGAAGAGGCCGAAGAGACCTGCGAGACCAGTGTTGCTGGTAGAGTAGCGACCAAGACCTGGAGTAATCCAGCCGAACATCTCGTCGGTTGTATCGCCCTCTGGGATAACAGTCACGGTCTGGGTCTTAAAGCCGAGTGTACCGTTGAGACCAGTAGCCTCGCCAGTGAGGACGTTGCCATTGATAACGCGCTGCTTGTACTCGGTGTGCTTTACCTTGCCGTCGAGGATCTCTGCAAGCGACTGACCAGCCTGAACCTTAGCGTATGCTGGAGCAACGATCTCTGAACCTGCGATGGTGATGATGCGGCTGAAGTCAGCCTTGCCACTCAATACGCGGCCGATGATGATGACATCCTGAACCTGTGCAGTCCAAACGATCTCGCCCTTGTTGATAGGCTTGATAGCGTTGATCTGAACACCAACGTTGCCTGCTGGGTGAGGACCGTCGAACTCAACAACCTCAACACCTGCTACTGAAGGAAGCTTGGTGCCAGCAGCTACGCCGACATAAACTTTACCAGCTGTGAGCTTCTTGAGAGCCTCAAGACCTGCCTGGAGTTCCTTCTCCTGACCCTTGATGATCATCTCAGCTGCAGGAGCGAGAGGAGCAGAGTCGAATGCAGTAACGAAGATGTCGCGTGGCTGAGCCTGTGGGTTAGCCAATACGCCATAAGGACGCTGAGTGAGGAAAGGCCAAACACCACCGTTGAGCATAGCCTCCTTGATCTGATCAGCGGAAGCCTTAGCTGGGTCGATGACTGGCAGTTCTGCACTGGTGCCCTTACCATCGTTTGCAATGACGATGCCAAGCACTTTGCGTCGATCGCCACGAACGACCTCCTCGAGGGTGCCGCTCACTGGGCTCACGAACTTAATCTCTGGATACTGCTTGTCGTTGAAGATCACATCTCCAGCCTTCACAGCATCACCAGCCTTAGCAGCAATCTTTGGGGTACACATCAC
>JAZRVB010000176.1:0-11244 GCA_045598885.1 Bacteroidales bacterium | reverse complement strand
TACACCGGTCTTGAAAACCGGCATACGGCGACGTATCGGGGGTTCGAATCCCTCTCTCTCCGCTTACACGGGTGTAGCTCAGTCGGTAGAGCACTGGTCTCCAAAACCAGGTGTCGTGAGTTCGAACCTTACCACCCGTGCATTTTTGGTGTGTTAGTTCAGTTGGTTAGAATATCGCCCTGTCACGGCGGAGGTCACGGGTTCGAGCCCCGTACACACCGCACTACTCATAAAGTAGTCGGAATTTTCAAAACAGTTTTTTGCGGAGGTGGTGAAATTGGTAGACACGCTACTTTGAGGGGGTAGTGGCCGTTCGGCTGTGTGAGTTCGAGTCTCATCCTCCGTACCAACCCAACCATGGCGCTTTCATCTAGCGGTTAGGATACCGGCCTCTCACGCCGGGTACACGGGTTCGAGTCCCGTAGGCGCTACTACATGGTGGATATAGTTCAGCTGGTTAGAGCGTCAGATTGTGGTTCTGAATGTCGTGGGTTCGAATCCCACTATCCACCCTTTTATTTGCTGATTTCAGATATTTTTTATACACAACGATATGTCGCAGGAGATTTCTCTTGTGGCTTTTTTATTTTATAGTTGTCAACATACGTTGCATTTGTCACTATTTTGCATAAATCTTGTTAAATCGATATTATCTTTTGGTAAGTTACTAAAAAATTACTATTTTTGCACCCTAAATCATATAAATCAATGACAATGTTGTTGCAAGAATCTCTGAACAAAAAAAAGTATATAACTTTGCACCAACCCAAAACGAAATAACTATGATAGATTTAACAGGAATCCACAAGACTTACGATGGAGCAACTCCGCTTCATGTGCTCAAAGGTATTGACCTTCATATTAATGAAGGCGAGCTCGTCAGCATCATGGGCGCATCTGGTTCAGGAAAATCCACCTTGCTCAACATCCTTGGCATTCTTGACACGTACGACGAAGGTAACTACATGCTTGCCGGTACGCAGATCAAGAACCTTAGTGAGACACGTGCTGCCGAGCTCCGCAATCAACTCATCGGCTTCGTCTTCCAGTCATTCAACCTCATCAACTACAAGAATGCGCTTGAGAACGTAGCGCTTCCTCTCTACTATCAGGGTGTCTCTCGCCGTAAGCGTGAGGCTACAGCGCTCGAATATCTCGATATGATGGGATTGAAGTCTCACGCCGATCATTATCCCAACGAGATGTCAGGTGGCCAGCGTCAGCGTGTAGCCATCGCACGAGCACTCATTGCACAGCCAAAGATTATCCTGGCCGATGAGCCGACAGGCGCTTTGGACAGCCAGACGACGCAGGAAGTGATGGATCTGCTCAAGTCCGTCAACCGCGACAAAGGCATGACCGTGATCATCGTCACTCACGAGCAGGATATCGCCAATCAGACCGATCGCAGGATTCATATCAAAGACGGTCTCATTGATCGGGACGTCAAAGACATTGCACCGTCTGTATCCGGCATCGCACCTGCCAATGATATTGTTGTTCCAGGCAACTCCCTTATCCTCTAACCTAGCCTCCTCTATGTTATCTGATTTAATATACGAAATCTACACGTCCATGAGCCGCAACAAGCTCAGGATTGCCTTGACGGGTTTCTCGATCGCATGGGGCATGTTCATGCTCATCGTGCTTCTCGGCTCAGGCAATGGCTTGCTGCATGGCGTGACCGACAACTTCAGTTCGATGTCGGTCAACACCGTGACGCTCTATCCTGGACAGACTACCAAAGCTTTCGAAGGCTTGGCCAAAGGTCGTGAGATTCATCTGGAGCTCAATGACCTCGAATACCTCGCCTCGCGTTTCCCCAAAGAGTTAGGAACCATGTCGCCCCGCGTCACGACCTCCGTACGCGCTTCGTATGGCCAGGAATACACCTCCACCCGTCTCTCCGGCTACTTCCCGACCTTCACCGAGATGCGAGAGTGCAACATCACTCATGGTCGAAACATCAACGACATCGACATCAAGGAGCGACGCAAAGTCATAGTGATGGGCAATGAGACCATGAAGCTACTGTTTGGCGACGAAGAGTCGCACGTTGGCGAATACGTCGATCTCTACGAGATTCCCTTCCTGATCATCGGTCGATACAAAACCAAAGAGCAGCAGCGCGATCAGGACCTCATAGCTCCGATCACCACCGTCAGCGCTCTCTACAAGCCGAGTGGTTACTTCTCAAACATCACCATGAAGCTTGAGAACCTCGACACCGCAGCTGCCAACGAAGCCTTCAATGAGTCGCTCAAAGTCGCCATGTCGCGCCACAAACAATACGATCCGGAAGATAGCAACGCCATCTGGATCCGCAACGTCTACGAGCAGTTCCTGCAGATCATGATGGTGCTCAATGGCCTCAAATACTTCATCTGGATCATCGGCCTTGCCACGCTCATCGCAGGCGTCACAGGCATCTCCAACATCATGCTTATCACCGTCAGAGAGCGTACTCGCGAATTCGGTATCCGCAAGGCCATCGGCGCCTCTCCACGTAGTATTGTCCTATTGGTGTTGTTCGAATCGGTCGGCATCGCCATGGTCTTTGGCTACATCGGCATGCTCTGTGGCATCGGCCTCACCTCATTGGTCAATTTCGTCCTTGAGCAGATGTCCAATGGCAGCAGTTCCGGCATCCAGATCTTCAAGGATCCTACGGTCGATATGGGTATCATCCTCGGAGCCAACTGCATCATGATCCTGGCAGGACTTATCGCCGGATACATCCCTGCACGACGCGCCGTGAATATCAAACCGATTGAAGCACTCTCAGCCACCTAAACTCATCAACTATGGAATTATGGAATGAAATTCTACAAACCATCAGTCGCAACAAATGGCGCAGCCTGATGACCGCCTTTGGCGTCTTCTGGGGCCTGCTGATGCTGATTCTGCTTGTCGGTGCTGGCCTTGGCATCAGCAACGGCATCACGTCAGGTTTGACCGTCATCCCTTCTAACACCATCTTCATGGGAGGCGGCCACACCACCAAGGCCTATAAAGGTTTCGGCAAGGACCGACAGATCGGCATTGACAATCAGGACGTCGATATCGTCCGCACCAATCTCGGAGCCCGTGGCCGATACATCACGCCGCTCACCATGGCCGGCAGCAGGATCGTCAACTATGGCGAAGAGAACGGTTCGTTCGACGTCGTCGCCACCTCACCTGGTTATTATTATGCCATACCGCAGCAGATGGTCTGTGGCAGATACCTCAATGACATCGATGCCAAAGAGCGACGCAAAGTCTGCGTGATAGGGCAGAAGGTTTACGACACGCTCTTCCCCAACGGTGACGATCCCAGCGGCAAGACCATCCAGGTCGGCAACATCTACTTCACCATCGTCGGAGTCGTCAAGAAGCTCTCTGAGATGATCAATATCGGAGCCGACGTCGATGAGAGCGTCATCGTCCCGCTTGAGACCGGCCAGCTGGCCTACAACATGCCCAATCAGGTTCACGTCTTATGTGTGACGCTGCACGACCAGTATCAGATCTCTGACTGGCAAGACCGTATAGAAGGATGGGTCAAAGATCAGCACTACGTCCATCCGGAAGATAAGGCTGCCATCTGGAGCATGAACCTCTCAGAGATCATCGGCACGTTTACCAATCTCTTCCTCGGCATCGGCATCCTCATTTGGATCGTAGGCGTAGGCTCGCTCCTCGCTGGCATCATCGGCATCAGCAACATCATGCTGGTCACCGTCAAGGAGCGAACGCAGGAGATCGGCATCCGACGTGCCTTAGGCGCCAAGCCGCGCTCCATCATGCTACAGATCCTCAGCGAAAGCCTCGTCCTGACGCTCGCTGCAGGCCTCACAGGTCTCGTCATAGGCGTCTGGATCCTACAGTTGGCAGGACTGATCATAAAGGCCAATCCGAGTGATGGTGGCATCGTCATCGATCCGCAGATCCCGTTCAGCGTCGCTTTTGCTGCACTGATGATCCTCGTGATCGGAGGACTCTTCGCCGGATGGATGCCAGCACAGAGAGCAATGAAGATCAAGGCCATCGAGGCTTTGGGAGAGGAATAAACAACTATTGATAAAAAATAATAAACGAAAGATATGAATAAGATTGTAAAAAATGCATTACTTGGCATGGGCGGCTGTTTAGTCGTTTATACCTTCTATTTCCTGTGGAAGCAGTCACAGCCAGCCAATACCATCTATGAGCTGCAGCAGCCAGAGGTTCGTACCCTCCAGAAGAAGACACTCGCAACAGGCAAAGTCGAGCCACGCGACGAGGTCAATGTCAAGCCTCAGATCCAGGGTATCATCACCGAGCTGTACCGCAAGGCCGGTGACCGCGTCCAGGCAGGCGATCCTATTGCTAAGGTGGCCGTCATCCCCGATATGAACTCACTTGCTCAGGCGCAGAGCCAGGTACGCACCACACAGCTTACGCTCGAAGAGACCGAGCGCGAATTCAAGCGCGTCGAGCAGCTATATAATAAAGGTGTAACCAGCCGAGAGGAATACGAGCAGAGCCAGAACCAGCTGGCCAAGGCGCAGGAGAGCGCCAAGGCCGCACAGGACGGACTCGATATCGTCACCGAGGGTATTAGCAAGCGCGCAGGCAAGATCAATACCACCATCGTCCGCAGCACCGTCGCCGGCACCATCCTCGACGTCCCAGTCAAGATCGGTACCTCCGTCATCAATGCCAACTCCTATAACGAAGGTACCACCGTTGCCACCGTCGCCGATATGAGCGACATCATCTTCCGAGGCCGCATCGATGAGACCGAGGTAGGCCGCCTTCACGAAGGTATGCCTATCAACCTCAGCATCGGCGCCGTACAGGACGTCACCCTGCCAGCTCACCTTGAGTACATCGCACCGAAGGGTACCGAGAGCAATGGCGCCATCCTCTTCGAGATCAAGGCCGCCGCACACATCCCGGATTCTATTGTCGTCCGTGCAGGCTATAGCGCCAACGCTGAGATCATCCTCGAAGAGCGTCAGGACGTCCTTTCTGTCTCAGAGGCCGCCATCGAGTTCTCTGGCGACAGCACCTACGTCTACCGTCTCACCTCGTCCGAGAGTGCCGTTCCACAGCAGTTTGAGCGCATCCCAGTCACCGTCGGTATGAGCGATGGTATGTATATCGAGATCAAGAACGGAGTCAATAACGAAATGAAGCTTCGTGGCAATGAAAAGACAGAAGAAAAGTAACCGCCTCTGGCTCCTCGCAGCCCTCTCTCTGCTCCCGCTCAGCGTCAGCGCGCAGCAGCAGACCATGTCGCTCCAGCAGTGTGTCGACTACGCCATCAACCACAACATCAGCATCCAGCAGCAGGCGCTCAATGAGGAGAATCGCAAGATTCAGCTCGAGACCACGCGCTACAGCCGCCTCCCTGACTTGAGCGCCTCCCTGAGCGAAGGCTTCGGCTTTGGCCGAAGCACCGGCCGTGACGGTTCTACGGTCGATAACACCTCGGCCAGCACGTCGTTCAGCGTCTCTACCTCGATGCCGATCTTCGATGGCTTCCGCATCAGCAATCAGATCAAGTCTGATCGCTTCTCGCTTCAGGCAGCTACCGCGCAGCTCGAGAAAGCTCGTCAGGACATCAGCATCCAGGTGGCCAGCTATTACCTCAACGCCTTATATTATAAAGGTGTAGTAGCCATCCAGCGCCAGCAGCTCGACCTCGATCGCAAGACGCTACAGAAGGCGCGTGATCTCTTCGAGGCTGGCAAGAAGCCTGAGTCTGAGGTCGCAGCCGCTCAGGCGCAGGTCGATGTTGCACTCCATCAGCTCACCGAGGCCGAAGGCAATGAGACCATGGCACGCCTTGACCTCATGCAGTTGCTCAATCTGACCGATGACGTCCGCTCGTTCGCCATTGCCGACATCGACACCACACAGCTCAGCCAGGACATCACCCCAGCCGCACAGGTCTTCGACCAGGCAGTACAGCTGCACCCAAGCATTATGGCAGCCAAGTACAACCTGGAGAGCAGCAAGTACGCGCTCAAGGTAGCCAAGAGCGCCAACCTGCCATCGCTCTCCCTGCGAGCCAGCTATTCCAACAGCTACTACCACCAGTTCGACTTCGACAACATGTCATTCGGCAAGCAGCTCGACCTCAATGGCAGCGAGTACGTCGGACTCTCGCTTAACATCCCGATCTTCAATCGCTTCGCCACCCGCAACAGCATCCGTCAGGCGCGCCTCCAGATCCAGAACCAGGAGCTCCAGCTCAGCGACACTCAGCTCCAGCTTCAGAAGCAGATCGAGCAGGCTTACTGGAATGCCATCAAGGCGCGTGCCAACTACACCTCTGCCCAGTCGGCAGCTCGCAGCACCCAGCTCTCATACGACTATGAGAGCGAACGCTACGCCGCAGGCAAGAGTACAGCCATCGACCTGCAGAATACCCGCACCAAGCTCGAAAAGGCGCTCAGCGACCAGCTACAGGCTAAATACGAGTATCTGATGCGTGTCAAGATCCTCGAGTTCTACAATGGGATCCCTCTCTAAAGAAGAAAATATTGCGAGATAAAACAATAAAACTTAGCAATATTCGTTCTATTATTTTGGCATACAATGCCGCTATTCTGTTTCAGAATAGAAAACATCTTATTTATCACTCAAACAAAACAGGTAATGATCAAATTCAAATCAAGTCTTCTGATGCTTTCTGCTCTTATGGGCAGCCTATTCCTTTCATCTTGCGAGATGGGCGATGGCACTAACAAGTACAGCAGTACCGGTATCTTCACCGTCGAGAAGGGTGCTACAGGCTATACCCTCTATGCTGACTATGGTGGAGCCGTTATTCCAAATACCAAAAGCCTGAATGAGCTTACGGGTGGCATGGGTTTCAATGACGGTGAGCGTTTATACTTGCTTTACTCTTATACAGATGACAATATCAAGACCCTTGCTGGTAAGGGAACCTATATCGACCAGGTTGAACTCGTACAGGGTCAGTCTATTCCAGTCCACAACGTCCTTCTTCAAGAGAAAGCCGAGGCCGATAAGTTGCTGGACAAAGATAGTATCTTCTCTTTTGCCAACAACGTCACAAGCCTTAATCTTAGTGCTTATCGTGGCTACCTCACAGCTACATACAATGGCCGATACTCCGTTGTATCAGGCAAGGGTGTCCGCCCAACCCTCAATTTCGTCTATGACCCAGCAGAGAATGAGCGTCCAAACACCCTTAAGTTGACCGCTGTCTACAACCGTCACACCGCAGCTGACGCGCTGTTCAGCAGCCAGTCGTTCATCTCTTCTTACGCGCTGTCTCCATTCAGCAGTTTGGTTCTGGGTCGTGACTCTATTGAAATTATTGTCGATGGTCTTGGCTTCACCCAGCCATTGACCTCCAAGATCGGCCGAGAGGATTTGACCCCAGGCAACTACTTGTACTATCCTCTCTGATCCTATCAGGATATAATACGATAAATGCTCCCACTCTCACGAGTTAGGGAGCATTTATACTTTTTGTTTTTACCGTGTGTATAAGAAGTAAAAATTAGTGATGATGTGTGTAGCTATTAATAAAGAGTAAACTTAAAACTGGATGTGAAAATTAAGCGGCTGCGTTATGTTAACGATTGCGCAAACAAAGCGAAACACTTCCTTTGTTTTTGCGATGCAAAGGTAAGAAGAAATTTTTAGTTCTCCAAACTTTTGTTGTGAAAACGTTTGCGCAATATGCGAAATAGATTGTTTTGATAGTCTGATGTTGCAAAATTGCTCCTTAATGTCGCCAGCAGATGGCATATTTTTTTTAGTTTTGAACTTTGCGCCTGTTCTTCAGGCGTTTTTTTAGTTCTAATAATAATACCTTAAACGAAATGAGACAAATTGCCCCTACCGACTCGCGTGCCGCAGTCATTCAGAAGTTCGAGGAACCCACAGCGTCGGTCCCCTGGTCAAGGGAGATCCCGGCCAACCATTGCGGATTCTCCTCAGTACAGGCCATGTCCAAGTTCCTCGACCGCATGATCCACCTCACAGCATACGAATATCGCGAAGGAAGATCCAATGGACATCGCAAGAAATAACGAATGGACGCCATGACTCCATGGCGTCCATTATTGCGAGAAAGAACGGACGTCCTAACCCCACGGCGTCCATTCCCGTAACAAAGAACGGACATCCTGAGTCTCACGGTGTCCATTCCTGCAATAAAGAATGGACATCCTGCGGGCAAGGTGGACGTTCTTATGTTATAAAACATAATACGTGAAAATAGTCCGACTTTTATTTGGTAAATAGCAGAATTATGAGTATATTTGCCGCGTGAAATAAGTTGAAAAAAAAGAGAAAGACTCATTAATATATTATCGAATGAAACATTTATCTATCCTGGCAGCCTTGGCTTTTGCAGCCACTGCCTGTACCTCACGTCCTGCCACTACCGAGGACGGAGAGACTTTACCTGCTATGAGCCGCATCAGCATCAGCGGCAATCACTTTGTCAATGCAGAGGGCGACAGCATCGTCTTCCGAGGTCTCTGCTGTTCGGATCCGCTTAAGCTCGTCGGTGACAGCATGTGGAACGAGCGGTACTTCGATGAGATGGCCGACTGGGGTGCCAACATCGTACGCTTCGCCATCCATCCATCGCACCTCAATCGGGTAGGATGGGAGAAGGCTTTCGAAATCTACGACCAGGGTGTGGCGTGGGCAAGAGAGCGCAATATGTATGTTATCATGGATTGGCACTCGATCGGTAATCTGCGTACGGAGAAGTATACGAATGAGATGTATAACACCACGTTCGATGAGACCATCAAGTTCTGGAAGACCACCGCTCAGCGCTATAAGGATGAGCCGACCGTTGCGCTGTATGAGCTCTTTAATGAGCCGACCTATCAGCAGCCAGGACTCGGTGAGATCACCTGGGGTGAGTGGCGTGAGATGCAGGAGCTGATCATTGACTCGATCCGTGCTATCCAGCCGAATGCTGTGTGTCTGTGTGCAGGCTTCAACTGGGCCTATGACTTGACTCCGGTGGCTACTGACCCTATCCAGCGTCCTAACGTGGCTTACGTGTCGCATCCTTATCCGATGAAGCGTACAGAGAACTGGGAGGAGAACTGGCAGAAAGACTACGGCTATGTGGCTGAGACCTATCCTGTGGTTTGCACCGAGCTCGGCTACTGCTATGAGAACGATCGTGGTTCGCACATCCCTGTCATCTCGACCGATGACTATGGTCCTGCCATTACCAACTTCCTTGATGCACGTGGTATTTCCTTCACCGTCTGGTGTTTCGATCCACATTGGGCTCCGATGCTGATTGATGACTGGGACTTCACGCTGTCGACACAGGGTAAGTACTTCAAGCCTTATATGCAGAATCAGAAAAAGTGAACAATTGCATTAAGTGATCGGACACGCTAGTTTTATGACAAAAAGAAATATCACCACCTTCCTGCGCATTAATCGCAGTGGGTGGTGATATTTGTTATCTGATATTTGTCTGTCGTCGTCAAACTTTACTTGACGGTAACAAACTGTACCTTCTCTGCATTGCGTGGCTTAGCGTCTGGTGCTTCGTCAGCATAGCCGAGAGCGAGAACGAGGCAGATCTCATACTCTTCGCCGAAACCGAGCTGTGCGAGGATCTCAGGATTCTCCTTGAGTGCACGTACTGGCATGCCGAGGTTGATCGAACCGATGCCGTAAGCCCATGCTGAGAGACAGACGTTCTCGGCGAGGAGGCCACAGTCGATTTTAGACATATCGTAACCGTTAGATGCTGCGATGAACATGTAGACAGGAGCCTTGTAGAGGCCGTTGAGCTTCTCTGCAAGGAGAGCGGTAGAAGCAGGATCGACGACGACCTTGACCTCGTACATCTGCTTGTTCATGCCGTTAGGAGCGTTGATGCCACACTCGATGATCTTGTTGAGGATGTCGCGTGGTACGGCCTGATCGGTGTACTTGCGGATGCTGCGGCGAGCCATGATGTTGCTGACTACCACTTCGGCAGGATTGATCTCTGGTGCGGCAGCAGGAGCAGCAGCCTCGTTGCTGCTACATGAAGAGAAACCGGCAACCATCAGGATTGCCATCATTGCCATAAAAAGCTTTTTCATAGGGAAAATAAAGTGATTAAAATGTAAAGGGTCGGCGCAAAGATACGCAGGTTTTTCGGATTGACCAAATTATTGCGCATTTTTATTTGGCGGAAAGAGGATTTATGTGTATCTTTGCACCCGAAAAGTGACAGTTTTCTTTAAATTTAAAAAGGTGGGATGATGAAAGTGTCTGAACGACGTAAGTTCTCCGACTTAGGAATGGAGATTGGACAGCTGTTGCTGCAGCGTGGCTGGACGGTGGCTTCGGCCGAATCGCTGACAGGTGGTACTATCGCTTCGATGATCGCACAGATCGCCGGTAGCTCGGCGTATTTCAAAGGAAGCGTGGTGAGCTATGCGGTGAGCGTCAAGGAGCAGGTGCTCGGCGTGGACGTGAGCCGTGGAGGCGTGGTGAGCGAGGAGACAGCGGTGCAGATGGCCGAAGGCGTGGCACGCGTGTGCCAGACCGACTGTGCTGTGGCGACGACGGGTATCGCTGGTCCTGGTGGCGCTGAGCCGGGTAAGCCGGTGGGTACGGTGTGCATGGCAGCGCTTACGCCATGGGGGATGACGTCGCGTACTTATCACTTTGAAGGCGATAGAGAAGAGGTTATTTTGCAATCTGCAGATGCCGCTTTGCACTTATTGAAAGAAAAATTGACTGAAAACGAAAAGAATATTGGTTGCTGCCTTGCGTAATAACTTTAAAAGTTATACCTTTGCAGCCGTTTTGAGGGGTGAAACTCAAAACAAACTAAAGAACAACCATTTAGATCGGACCGCCCGACTGTCAGGGTTTCCATTATAAGTCCGGTTTTGCAAAGGTGGCTTCCATCCGCCTTTTGGCGGTTGGGAATTATTAAAAACAAAACAAAAACTTACAAAAATGTCTAAGATTTGTCAGATCACTGGTAAGAAGGCAGGTTCGGGTAACAACGTTTCACACTCTAAGCGTCGCACAAAGCGTCTCTTCAACGTAAACCTGCAGGTTAAGAAGTTCTATGTTCCTGAGCTTGACGATTTCGTTTATCTCAAGGTTTCAGCTGCTGGTATTCGTACTATTAATAAGAAGGGTATTACTGCAGCCCTTAAGGATGCAGGTTATGTTGTTGAATAATCTTAAGCTACAAGATATAGACTATGGCAAAGAAAGTTAAGGGTAACCGCGTACAGGTTATTC
>JAZRVB010000175.1:0-49091 GCA_045598885.1 Bacteroidales bacterium | reverse complement strand
GTGGGTGCTTTTTGTGATCAAAGAATGAAAATGCAGCCTGTCAAATCGAGGTCAAAACGAGGAAAGATTCGCCTCATTCGTAAAGAATTATCCCCAAAACTTGCTTTTCCATTATAAATAATGTATATTTGCCGCGCAAAGTAGAATATTTGAACAAGGATAGTATTATGCCAGAGATTAGCAGATTTTACGGAATAATAATCGCTATGTATTATTCCGAACACAACCCGCCACACTTCCATGTGAGGTACAATGATTATCGTGCCACAATCAATATCCAAACAGGTGAGATAGAAGGTAAGTTGCCACGACGTGTGATCAGTCTTGTCTATGAATGGCTTGACCTTCGCAAGGATGAACTGCTCGCCAACTGGGCACATATTGAGAAAGGCGAAACCTTAGTAGAAATTCAACCACTCGACTAATATGAATCTTATTTGGATTACATCAGCAAAGTATTTGGATGGCTACTGTCTACAGTTGACATTCAACAATGGCGAAGTGAAAATATTCGACGGCAAGGACATTGTCGCCAATAACCATTTGTTTCACCCTCTTAGAGCGATTTCCGTCTTCAAGGACTTTATGCTTGACGGATGGACGGTTTCTTGGCAGAACGGCAAACTCGACCTTGCTCCGGAGTTTCTTTATGAGAACAGCAAGGCAGCATAAAAGATTCCTGACAACCAACATACCCATCATAAAAAAGGCATCCACTTCTCAGCGTAGAGGTGGATGCTATTTTTTTGTATCTGGTAATTTTATGCCAAACAAACCAATCAAAGAAGAGAATCGGCTCAAAATATGGGTTATTTATCTATTTTTAGGCTCACATTGAGCCGATAAATCAAAAATAATCACTAAATTTGCACCGATTAAGTTTTTCAATCTATGGATACTTCTAGAGAAATACTACAATTCCTGCACTATAATCCGCAGTCTTCGCGTGACGAGATTGCCAAAGGGATTGCGTTTGAAGGTAGTGATGCTACACTCAAACGCCTGATTGCGGTGTTGGTGAAAAGCGAGGATGTCGTTGTTGAGGGTAGGGCTCGTGCCACTCGATATCGCCTTTCAGACCAAGCACATCTGCTTATGCCTCTCAATCTTGATACCTATTTCTCGCAAGATGTAGATGAACGTAAGGTACAGACCTCGTTCAACTTTGAGTTGATTCGCGAACAGTTGCCCAAGGTGTCTCTGTTTACCGATGAAGAGAGGGAGCATCTTCGTGAGCTTCAAAAGGTGTTCCGCCAGCATACCAGTGAGATGACTCCGAATGAATACAATAAGGAGATGGAACGTCTGGGCATTGATCTCAGTTGGAAGTCATCACAGATAGAAGGCAACACATATTCTCTGCTGGAGACCGAGCGACTGCTGCGAGAGAGCAAGACTGCTGACGGAAAGACTCAGGAAGAGGCCACGATGCTGCTGAATCACAAGTACGCCCTACGCTTCATTCTCGACAATCCCGACTATCTGCAGCAACTGACGGTGAGCCATATCGAGGATATTCATACTCTGTTGACCCAAGGGCTTTCTGTTGACAAGGGCATACGCCATCGTCGTGTAGGTATCACTGGTACAAACTATCATCCCCTGGATAATGAGTTTCAGATTCGCGAGGCGATGCATAATACTTGCGACCTTATCAACAGAAAGGAAGATGTGTTTGAAAAGGCATTGCTGACACTCGTTCTCCTCTCGTACATCCAGGCATTTTCTGACGGAAACAAACGCACAGCACGCATTACAAGCAATGCCATCCTCGTTGCCAATAACTACTGTCCACTCAGTTTCCGTTCCGTTGATTCTATTGACTATAAAAAGGCTATGCTCATTTTCTACGAGCAGAACAACCTTTATGCCTTCAAACAGATCTTCATCGAGCAGTTTGAATTTGCCGTGAAGGAGTACTTCTAATCTGACTCACTTCCATAAGGGACAGGTACCTATCCCTCTCTTGCCCCTGGAATCTTGTAGATGCGTGAGGCAATACCTCTGCCGCCAAACCCTTCTTTCTGGAGCACCAGGCCCTCATTGAGCACCGTACTGTCGGCCAGCATGCTGGTGCCGAAGTCGAAATAAGATAAAGGAGTGGTCTGGGCAAAATGACGGAGCAGCTGGAGGATCAGGAAGTCGAGCGCCTTGACCTGCTTACCTGCGGGTGAGGCAGAGGTGTATTGCGCCTTCACAACGCGATCTGTAATATAAAGGAGTGTGCCGGCAAGGACTTCGCCTGCAGGAGAGATGACCGTGCAGCACTGGATACGCTCAGGGAAGCGCTCCTGAAGCAGCGAAATCTCGGAGAAAGAATGCACAGGCTTCGCGCCAAAACGATCGTGGAGGTTGTGTGTCAGGATAGGCCAAAAATCGGCTATAGATGCGCTGTAATCAACGCTGTAGCCTTGACGTAGGAGACGATTGCTGTTGTTGCGTTTGCTGGCAGAAACGAGATTATGAGACGCTGGAGAGGCCAGGCCGTCAGGACACAAAGGAATGACTGTCATCAGGCTGCAATCAACAAGCTGAGCCTGATGCAGCCAGAGCCAGTAGTCCTCTTCCTCAGCCGGCAGGCGATGATAGATGGTAGGGATCTGCTTATAGTACCACTCTGAGAAACCATTCTCCTTAAGATAATCGAGCGTCAAAGCAAAGAGCTCGCCGACCTCTGCGGCATGAGCATGCGGCGAAAGGACAAAGCCGCCGTAGGTAAGGCCTTGATGCGAATACAGGACCTTGCAGGATTCCCCTGCAAGGTCCTTTTCATTAGCCGCCATCACAGCCAAGAGGCGGCCTTTATCGGTATAATACATCAGCGAGTGATCGGTGAAACGATCGGCATGATAATCCATATAGTCGCGCAGGAAGAGGAAGGTGCCATTCTTTGACTCCTTCACCAGCTGATCCCACTCCTGGGACTTATCGCGTGTATAGCGGATTATCTGCATGATCGCCAGGCAATGTATTGGTCAAAATCGCGGATATAATCCTCCTCGCTGAACTCATGACTGGCCAGCACCAGACAGAGCGCGCCTGTGGTAAAAGCCCGCTCATGCGCCCAGATGCCAGGGGGGACGAGGATACCCTGGAAAGGACGGTTGAGTGTCACCACCTTCTCCTCCTTGCCATCATGGAGATACACCTCGAGCGCACCAGAGGCTGCAATGATCAGCTGCCAGCACTCCTTATGGGCATGAGCGCCTCGATCTTTACCCGCAGGGACATCATAGATATAGAACACACGCTTGATGGGAAAAGGCGCATGGATATTCTCATAAATGTATGTCAGGCTACCACGAGGATCTTCCTCCTTAGGGAGTGCCAGCAGCTTACAATCGGTTAAATTCATATCGTTGAGCTTACAACGCCTGCTCTACCGGCATGACGAATGCACGGAGACCGAGCATAGGACGCTCCTCGTCGAGCTTGCGCAGACGGTCGAAGAGCAGTGGGATGCGGTCATCTTCGCACATAGCCATGATGGCTGAGTTCATACCTGGCCAAGCGTGGCTGCCGTAGTGAGGCTCACCGGTCTTGCTGCCACGGCCCTGTACCTGCTCGAAGCAGGAGAAGCCGCGCTGCATGCAGCTGCCGAGGATCTCGATCACTGCATCGTGATGAGCCTGGTCGTATGCTATAAAGATTGCTTTCATATTTTATTACTTATTACGCTTGAAGATATGCTTCTTCTTGTTCCACTCTGCATCGAGACCGAGCTTCTCTGCCCATGCACGACGCTCCTGACGGATCTTCATGCCCTGGAATGAGCAATAGACCGAAGGAACGACCACGAGGGTCATGACGGTAGAGACGAGAAGACCACCGATGATAGAGATACCCATTGGCTGCCACATCTCAGAACCCTGACCGGTACCGATAGCCATTGGCAACATACCGAGGAGGGTGGTGAGGGTGGTCATCAATACAGGACGAAGACGTGAACGACCTGCCTTGACTACGGCCTGTACGACTGAGAGGCCACGCTCACGGAGGAGGTGGATGTAGTCGATGAGCACGATACCATTCTTAACAACGATACCGATGAGCATGATGGCACCGAGCATAGACATGATGTTGAGGTCAACGCCTGTCATCCAGAGAGCCAGCACAATGCCGGTGAAGGTGAATGGAATAGAGATGAGCATGATGATGAATGGATCGGACCATGACTCGAACTGTGCTGCCATGACGATGAATACGATCAGGAGAATGAGGATACCGAGCATACCCATATCCTTGAACGAATCCTGCTGATCCTCGTATGAACCTGCGACCTGGATGGTGACATCGCCGGTGAGAAGGTTATCAGCACGCATCTCCTCGATGACTTCCTGACCCATCTCTACGACCTTACCGAGGTTAGACTCATCGGTATTGACAACGCAGGAAACGGTGTTGACACGCTGACGGTCCTTACGCTCGATGACAGGCATGGTGTTACGCTCCACTACCTGACCGACGTCCTTGATGCGGACCTTAGCGCCATTCTGACCATAGAGAAGCACGTTCTCGAGGGTCTCGACCGACTCACGAACACCTGGCTCATAACGTACGCGGATAGCATACTCCTCACCGTCCTCACGATAGTAAGAAGCGGTAGAGCCATTAAAACGGTTGCGAATGAAGGTACCTGCAGTAGCCAGGCTCAAGCCATACTTAGCGAGCTTCTCACGGTCGAAGTCGACCTGAATCTCTGGCTGGAAGTCAGAGCGTGAGATGTTGGTCTGACTGATGGCCTCACCTGCCTTATCCAGAATGCGACGACGGAACTCGTGAGCGAGGTCATTGGTCTGATCAAGATCGTAACCATAGATCTCAAAGTCGGCGGTACTCTGACCACCCATGCCACTCTGACCACCTTCGGTAACGGTGGCACGGCTGAACTCAGGATACTCTGCCAGGTCCTTACGCATCTGTGCTCCTACCTCATACATGCTTATCTTCATATTACGCTCAGCCACCTTATACATGGCTACGTTAAATGAGATGATGTGAGTACCGTTGGCGCTCATCGAAGCGAAGGTATTGTCAGTATCAGCCTGACCCGTAGTGTAGTTACAAGCCTTGAGCACGCGCTTGTCTGGCGTACCCCAGCGTGTCATCCACTTGTTGGCCAACTCACTGGCCAGACGGTCGGCCTCAGCCTGACGGGTACCTACTGGCAACTGAAGCGAGATGGAGATACGGCCAGAGTCCTGTGATGGGAAGAAGCCGGTACCGATGGCCTTGAATGCCAATGGAGTCATCGAAATGACGAAGAAGACGATGATGGCAGCAACCATGGTGCCACGGTGACGTACGGCCCAGTTGATACGCTCTTTATACCAGTCATCAAGCTTATCGAGGACGCCTCGCACGATGTAGTGGTTGTACCAGCGAGAGAACCAGCCTTCACGCTTCTTCAGACGCAACATCTGCGAACAGAGCATTGGGGTGAACGAAAGCGCAGAGGTGGTAGACACGGTCATGATGATACACATCATCCAGCCGAGCTCCTTGAAGAGGACACCAGCCATACCAGTAACCATGGTCAATGGGAAGAACACACCGATCATGGTGAGGGTAGATGCGATAACGGAGATAGCCACCTCATTGGTGCCGTGGATAGCTGCCTGCTTAGGATCTGAGCCACGCTCGATGTGGTTGGTCACGTTCTCGAGGACTACGATGGCATCGTCGACGACGTTACCGATCGCAATAGAGAGACATGAGAGCGAGATCATGTTCAATGATGATCCGGTAGCTGCCAGGTAGATGAACGAAGCAACGAGTGACAATGGAATGGTGATCAAAATAACCACACAAGCACGCCAACGACCGAGGAAGAGGAAGCAGACGAGTGCTACGAAGAGCATAGCGTAGGCGATGGTCTCTGCCAGGGAGTTGATGGTAGCGTAGATATTGTCACAGGTATTGACGATGATACCCATCTTGACGTCAGAAGGCAGATCGCGCTGCAGCTGTGGGAGCAAGTCGAGTACCTTCTCGGCAATCTGTACAGAGTTGGCACCAGACTGCTTCTGCACGATGATCATCGCACCCTGCTGACCGGTATAACCCTTAGGGTCGTTAGGCGTAGAGAAGTAAGTGAAGGTCTTCTGTGCACGCTCCTGTACGGTATCGACTACACGAGCCACATCCTTGAGGCGGATGATCTGGTTGCCGGTAGCACGTACGACGATCTCCTCCATCTCCTTAGGATCCTTGAACTCACCAGGGGTACGGAGGGTGAAGGCGTTGTTACCTACGTCGAACGAACCACCAGGCACGTTGAGGTTCTCCTGCTGGATAACGCTCGAAATGGCCTCGATGGTGAGGTTATAAGCCTCGAGCTTGAGAGGGTCGCAATAGACGTAGATCTCACGCTGTGGAGCACCAGAGATAGACACAGAACCTACACCTGGGACACGGGCAATAGGATTGGCCACGTTGTCATCGAGGATCTTGTAGAGCGCCGTCTGGCTGTCGGTAGCCTGGGCAGAAAGCACCAGGATAGGGATCATATCGGCAGAGAACTTGAAGATGATAGGCGTACCAGCACCGTCAGGCAGCGCCTGGCTGATCATGTTGAGCTTATCACGCACGTCGTTGGTCAGGTCGTCGATGTCATAACCGAACTCGAACTGGAGCGTGATCATGGCATAGTTCTCCTGCGACTTAGAGGTGATATGCTTGAGGTAGTTTACTGAGTTGAGAGTGTTCTCGAGCGGACGAGTAACGTTGTTCTCAATATCTTCGGCACTGGCACCCGGGTAAGTCTCCATGACCATGATCGTATTGGTCTCGATATCTGGCATGAGGTCGATAGGGAGCTTGGACAGCGAGAAGAGACCGAAAATAGCGATGGCGACGAAGACCAGTGTGGTCATAATGGGTCGTCTGACCGATCCTTCGTATAGACTCATAGATGAAATGAAATAATTAAAAAATTAAATAATGAAACAATGTCCAAATGGCTGAATGAAATTCATTCTTTCATTTTTTCATTATCGTGCTACACCCTTGTGGATCACATTAACAGAACGGCCATCAGCCAGCTTCGACTGACCAGAGATAGCGACAGTCTCACCCTCTGCAAGACCATGGATGATCTCGTAGCGAGAAGCATTGGCGCCCTCTAGACGACGGCCGAGCTCGATGGTGCGGTGGCTGACGGTCTTGCCATCGGCATTGAGCACATAGACGTAACGCTCGCCTGAACCGATCATCTTCTGAACAGCATTGTCAGAAACGGTAGCGTGATGGGCCTGGCCAAGGTTGATATTGGCACGTGCATACATACCTGGACGTACGCGCTGATCCTTATTAGGAATAGAGATCTCTACCTGGAAGGTACGAGAAGCAGTGTTGATGGTTGGATAGACGATGCTGACCTTGCCTGAGAAAGTTTCACCAGGGTAAGCCTCGAGGGTGATATTGTCGACAGGCATACCTACCTTGATCTGGCTGTAGTAGGTCTCATTGACGTCGATGAGCATCTTTACTGGAGTGATCTGCTCTACGACAAGTACTGGCTGACCCTGATAGAGATCGCCATTATCATAGTTACGAGCAGTAACGACACCGCTGATAGGGCTGACGAGACGGGTGTTCTCCTCAACGTTAGCAAATGACTGGCGCATCACCTCCAGCTGGACCTTCTGCTGCTCCCACTGGCTCTTGCTGACGCCACCGATCTTATAGAGCTCGTCGATACGATTGAACTCTACCTCACGGTTATCGAGCTGGAGCTTGAGCTGCTCGAGGTTGTTATTATCAAGGACAACGAGTGTCTGGCCCTTAGCCACACGGTCGCCTACCTCTACATTGATCTTACGGATACGTACTGGAGCCTGAGGAGCGATAGAGTTAGAAACCTCTGCCTGAACGGTAGCTGCGAAACTGACCACCTGGTCAACGTCGAGTGCCACTACCTGCTCTACGGTAATGTTGATAGTGTCCTGTGCCATGGTGGCAATCACACTATCGGTAGTCTTCTGCTTACAGCTGCCAAGCGAAAGTGCGGCGAGTGCAATAGCAGGGAGAATAAATGACTTTTTCATATTCTTGGAAAATTAAAATTTATCGAGGGAATTTAGGGATATTGGAGATTTTAGAGATTTTAGGGACGTTTGAACCAGCAACTAAATATTTTATATACAGGGGCAATAGAACTAACGTCCCTAATATCCCCCAAATCCCTAAAATCATTAAAATCCCTTAATCGAGACTTACTCTCCCGTCACCACCTTACCCAGCGTCTGCTCCAAAGTAGCGCGGTTGCTCAGGAAGTTGTAGATCGACTGCACGTACTGCAGACGTGCATTGAGGAGGTTCGACTCACTTGAGTTGAGTTCGAGCATCGTACCCGAACCGATCTCGTAGCGCTTCTCAGAGATGTTGTATGCACGCTCAGCGCTGTAGACATTCTCCTTGTTGCTGACTACCTGCTCAGCTGCGGTCTCGATGCTATTGAGCGAAGAAGTGACAGAGAGCTCAAGCTGGCGCAGGAGGTTCTCCTTCTGGATATCGAGAGTCTCGAGCTGGAACTTGTTCTGCTTGCTCTTCATATACTTGGCCAGGCCATCGAAAAGGGTCCATGAGAAGCTCAGGTTGACGCTTGCGCTTCCGTAGTATGGAGCCTTGAATGGATTGAACTCATTTGGCATGGCCGAATAACCTGTCTGGAAGGCGAGTGCCAAGGTTGGCAGATAGCCGAGGCGGTTGATCTTCTCACTCAGTCGGAGCATACGTTCCTGAATCTCGAGCTGACGTACGTTGGAGTTATCCTCGAGCTTAAGATCGTTCTTGATGGTCATGAGGTCGGCAAAGAGACCTTCCTCATAATCCTTCAGCTCGCCAGAGAACTTCATTGGCTCGTTGACGTCGATACCCATCAGCACCTTGAGCTGCATCTCAGCCAGCTTGATGCCGTTCTGAGCCTGCAGGAGGTTTGGCTTGATCGACTCGAGCTGCACGTCGGCTGTGAGCTTGTCATACTCGCTGACCGAGCCAAGGTCGAACTTCTTCTTGGTCTCCTCAGCGTTACGCTCTGCCGTGCGATAACCTGCCAGCAGCGCCTGATAGCTGTCACGTGCCAACAGAAGGCTATAGTATGCGTTCTTGACCTGTGCGATGGTGTTAACCTTGCTGCCACGAGCTTGCTCGATGGCGAGCTGTACCTGCTCCTCACTGACCTCGATCGACTTCCAGAGCTGTGGAGCTACGAGAGGTACGGCAGCAGTAGCGTTCAGAGCGTAGTTGTAAGGACGACCCATCTGGACCTTGATGACCTGATCGCCCATAGCCATGGCCATGGTTGCAACTACAATGTTCTTAGTGCCAGTAGCCGAAACAGAGATGGTAGGGAACAATCCCGTGATGGTCTCCTTCTTGGCATACTTCTTCAGTTCGATGGTCTTGTTGGCCACCTGAATGTCTGCATTGTCGCTGAGTGCAATCTCGAGCACCTTGTCCAGATTGACCTCCACACTGTCAGGTGTCTGAGCCTGCACAGTGGTCAATCCAAGCAGCGAAAACATTCCGATAAACAGACGTTTCATAGATTTCATTTTCTTATTCTTTTTTATTTTTGTTCTTTCAAGTCTTAAAGCGAACGCAAAGATATATTATATATCTAAGGTATGAAAATGAGATTCAACAAAGGCGGTTCATCACTCAATCAAATTTTTTGTTTTTTTGTTTTTTTGCATAATTTAACGTGGATAGCAAAGGCGGGATTGCAAAAAGTACGTATCTTTGCACCGTCGAAAAACTCCAGATATGCAGAAATTCAACTTTATTTCCTGGGCGCAGCAGCACACACGCCTCCTCGCCTGGGTCTCACTCTTCCTGACCTTCACCATCGTCGGCAACCGTCATCTGGGCCTGATGATCGCTGCGGTGTCAGCCTTCTGCACCATCCTGCCCATGATGATTCTCTGGAATGTGATGGAGTATCTCATTCTCCCTCGCCTGTTGCCCAAGCGCCGTATCCTGGTATTCGTGCTCTCTGGCCTCTCCATCGTCATCCTGGTAGCGTTGGCCAGCAAGTTTGACGTCTATATCGTCTCGCTTGCCTCACAATGGAGCGACTTCACTCCTACCCGCGTTGTAGAGAATCTGGCAGAGCATCGCAACGAGCAGTTCTTCATCAACACCAAGTATTCCATCCTGCTGCTTGCCACCTCCATGATCGTCAGCATCGTCTACATGATCAATGAGCGCAAGAATGCGGAACAGAAGTTCCAGGACGAACAGGTGCAGAACCGATTAAAATACCTGCGCGCGCAGATCAATCCGCACTTCCTCTTCAACGCGCTCAACTGCATCTACGCGCTTACCGTCACACAGGACGAGCAGGCACCGGATTCGGTGCTCAAGCTCTCCGAAATGCTCCGCTACGTCATCGACGATTGTCGTGCCGATCAGGTACTCTTGCAGAAGGAGATCAAATACATCCAGAACTATATTGATTTCCAACGCATACGCATGGAGCGTGAGCCCGATCTTACCTTCGAGTATACGCAGCAGGATCCGAACTATCTCGTCCCTCCGATGGTACTACAGCCGATGATCGAGAACTGCTTCAAGCACAGCCGACTGGTCGATGACCCGAAGGCCTACGTCCACATCACGCTCCGTCAGGATGCCACCGGCCTGCTCTTCACTGCAGAGAACTCCATTCCTGCCGAAGACGCCAGCCTCCCGCCTCATCCTTCCACCGAGCGCACCGACCAGGAGCGCACCGGCATCGGACTCGACAATGTGCAGCAACGCCTGAAGATGCTCTTCGGCGAAGACAAGTGTTCATTCAAAGTCATCGAAGACGAACATCGCTATAAGACCGTGTTGCATTTCTCCTAACTCCTAACTCCTCACTCCTAACTCCTCACTCCTAACTATGTACAACGTCTTGATCGTCGATGACGAGTTCCTTGCCCGCAAGCTCCTGCAAGGCTACGTCGCCAAACTCCCAGATCTCAATCTCCTTGGCACCGCACAGAACGCGGCCGAGGCCTTCTCTATTGTCAATGAGCAACAGGTAGACATCCTGCTGCTCGATATCCACATGCCCGATCTCAACGGCATCGAACTGGCTCGCACATTGAGCAATATTCCTGCCATCATCTTCACTACCGCCTACTCTGAATACGCGCTTGAGAGCTACGAAGTCTCTGCCGTCGACTACCTGCTCAAGCCGATCTCCTTCCCTCGCTTCTCCGCTGCCATTGAGAAGGCCATCACCAAGCTCAAGAGCCTCGAAACAGCTGCGACAGGACATCAGCCAGCGATCGTAGAGACTCCTCAGGAGACCGGACAGCGTACCTTCATGCTCGTCAAGGCCGACTACCGTCTCTATAAGATCAATTTCGATGACCTGCTCTACGTTGAGGGGCAGCACGAGTACGTATCGTTTCACACTCGTTCCAAGCGTATTACGGCTCTCTACAGCCTCAAGAACCTCGAGGAGCAGTTGCCATCCGATAAGTTTATCCGAGTACATAAGAGCTACATCGTCTCGATCGATGAGATTCAGGAGATCGAACCTCTCTCTATCACCGTCGCTGGCCAGAAGATGCCTATCGGTGCCAGTTATCGAGATGCACTGATGCTGAAACTCGGTTCTAAATAACGACATCCTGATAACCAATAAAAAAAGGAGCTGTGTCATACAGCTCCTTTTTTTATTGGTCATCTATCGATTATTCCTCGTCAGCAACAGGAGTTGGAGTAGGAACAGTCTCGTTGTTGTCAGCATCAGAGATGGCTGGATTAGCATTGATCTCCTTCATTGGGATACGCCAGAGGAGGATAGGATCATTAGGCTGGATAAGCAATACAGCCGTTGGATCGAAGCCACCGCCACGACGGTCAATACCCTTGTTGAGACGCATTACATCGAACCATACACGACCCTCACCCCAGAGCTCGATTCTTCTCTGGAAGTAACAAGCCTCCTGAACGTCGCCAGTGCAAGAATACTCAGGATCACGGTAGTTTCTGACGAAGTCCTCAAGGACATCCTTGCCATTCTTACCAGCCTTATCCAAAGCCTCAGCCTTGATCAGATACATCTCCTCGACGCGCATCATAGGGATGTCATTGGCATTGACATCGCACTCAAGCTGACCGCTGTAGGTACCAAACTTACAGTTGGTATAAGGAGGGAAGCCATAGTCTGCAAGGTACTCATTGTATTCCTCAGGAAGAGCTGCATTGGTACCATCAGCGCCAGACCACCAACCCTTACGCACGTCAGTATCTGGGATCTGAGCGTAGAGCTTAGCATTGATCTGGTGACCACCGGCATACTGGCCATAGCCATAGTTGAAAGTACCACAGTGAGAGATCCAGTTTACGATACCAGAGTCTACTACATCATCGGTCTCAGCAACAAGGATACCCCACATCCAGTTCTTCTCGTTAGCAGAACAGAATGCTGGCATGCTGACTGATTGTCTAGATGCAGGCTCAATACCCTCTGCTGCTGCGGCAGTGATAGCAGCGTCAGCGTCTTCAGCAGCGGCCTGCCAGTTCTGCATAACGAGGTTCATGCGAGCACGGAGACCCAAAGCGACAGCCAATGAGATATAGCGCTTGTCTGAGCGCTTGACAGAGCTGGCCTTAAGCAGTTCGATAGCCTGATCGAGGTCAGACTTGATCTGGTCATAGACCTCCTTGACCGAAGCACGTGGAGCACCGTCAACAGCGGCAGTCACCATGTTCTTCTCTGTGATGAGTGGCACACATGGAGCGCTCTCATGACCGACATAGGTGAACTGATAGAGCTGAGCGAGGCTCAAATACATCGATGCACGTGCTGCAAGACCCTGTGCATAGAAGTAACGACCCTCATCAGTATCAGGAGCAGTCTCTGCATAACCCATAATTACGTTGTTGGCAGTAAAGATGGTTGAGTAGTGGTCATTCCAGACGATCTGGCACTCATTACCAGTATAGACACGGTCAGAGAAGCTTACTGAGTTGTTTGCCCAGTTATAGCCAGTATTGGCAGATGACTGATCCTCGAGGTTTGCATCAATAAAATAGAGGACAGAAGCAAAACCGAAATCGTTATGACGTGCCGAGTTGCCAAGAGCAGTATAGTTTGGCTCATAAGCACTCATACCCGAGAAGATTGAACGTACACCCGCAGCGCCACGCTCTGGCAGAGCTGCAACGATCTCCTTCTTCTGGTCATAAGTGATAGTATTACCCTCAGGCGCTGTATCAAGATCCTCACAAGAAGCAAACGCTACAGCAGCAATAGAAAGAGTATACAGTATATAATTGACTTTCATATTATTCTTGTTTTTATGTTTTTATTCTCGGATGATGTTAGAAAGATACGCTTACACCACCTGAAAGGGTGCGGATAGCAGAATAAGTAGAAACGCTTGCAGAGGTATAGCTCTGACGTGGGTCAAGACCCTTACGAGCTGACCAGAGTGCGATATTGTCGCCTGCAAAGAATACACGTACCTTGGTAAGACCGAGCTTCTTGATGAGCTTGGTTGGTACAGAATAGCCTACAGTGAGGTTATTGAGCGACAAGTAGTTGCTGCTGGTCAAGAAACGGGTAGTAGTAGCAGGAGCCGACTTACCATTGGTGGTGAGAGCATCCAGACGTGGCACGTTGGTCTCCTGACCAGGTGTAGTCCATGCATCACGGATATCTACGTGCCAGTTTACGCCAGCATCGAGGTTATTACCTGAGTGCATGAGGCTTGCATAGCCAGAGTCATAGATCTGTCCACCCAGCTGATAAGAGAACTGTACCGAGAAGTCAAAGCCATAAGACTTGATGGTGGTACCGAAACCTCCATAGAAGTCAGGGAGAAGATCCTTGGTAGCGATACGGCTGTCGGTCTTTGAGGCAAGAGAGTACTCGGTGGTAATCTCACGCTCACCCTTGTCAGTAGTATAGTACCACTGAGCCTCACCAGTCTCTTTGTTTACACCAGCCCACTCTGGGAGGTACATGCGATACATTGACTCACCCTCCTCATAGATACGTGAACCATTGATCCACTTACCGTTCAGATCCTTATGGAGTGAGTTGATCTTATTATTGACGTTGGTGATGTTAGCGTTGATATCCCAAGAGAAGTTCTTGTAGTTGAATACGTTGTAGTTTACGTCAACCTCGACACCGTAGTTAGACATCGAACCGATATTCATTGGAATCTGGGTGTAACCTACTGAACCTGCTACTGGCTTGTAATAAAGCATGTCAGAAGAACGACGTGAGAAGTACTCGATGCTACCGGTCAACTTGTTGTTGAGGAGAGCATAGTCAATACCTACGTTGAATGCGGTCTGGGTCTCCCAGGTCAGATCCTTGTTACCCTTGAATGAAAGGCTGCTATCTGCGAAACCAGAAGCATCACCCGTCATCTCGAACTGATCGACATAAGCGTAATAGTTACCGATGGCATCATTACCCTGCTGGCCGAAAGAAGCCTTCAGCTTCAACATGTTGATCCAATCGATTGATGACATGAAGGCCTCCTTTGAGATCACCCATGCAGCACTACCTGCCCAGAAGGTACCCCAACGGTTATCCTTGTGGAAACGTGAAGAAGCATCGCGACGTACAGAAACGTTAGCAATATACTTATCATCATAAGAATAGTTCGCACGTGCGAAGAAACCCTTGGTCACATAAGTATCCTGATAGCCGCTGATGCTGTACTGATCGACAGTGTTGCTTACGAAGAAGCTCTCTGGATTATAGAGGCGCTGACCACCGGCATAGAGATACTTATACTTGTACTGATAGCCATCATAACCTGCGGTGAGGTCGATGGTGTGCTTATCATCGAAAGTCTTGACATAGGTAGCGACATACTGCTGGTCAAAGCCATAAGTACGGGTATGTGTCTGATAAGCAGCACCACCGATCGAAGCGAACTGACCCATGTAAGCATTCTGGAGCTCATTGCGGTTAGTGTTGTCGATATTGACATTCCACTGAGCCTTGATGGTAAGACCCTTGATAGGAGTAATCTCTGCGAAATAGTTGCTGTTGACAATGTCCATGATATACTCACGCTTATCATAGATCAGCTGACCAGCAGGGTTAGAGATTGACATGAAAGTACGGTCACGTGTGCCATCTGACTTGGTACCATAGTCGTATGTCTTACGACCCTGGTTGTAGATGATGTTGCCTGCAGCATCACGTACATACATTGGATAGATTGGAGCCATGCGGTTAGCGACAGCGAATGCATTACCCGATGAACCAGAAGCTGTCTGGCTGCTTGGATAGAAGCTCTTATTATAGGTATAAGCGAAGTTAGCACCAACCTTCAACCAGTTATTTACCTTAAACTCATCCTTCAGACGGGTACTTACACGACGGAATCCTGAACCAGAGACGAGACCGCCATCCTCGAGCATACCTGCTGAGAGGAAGAAGTTATTGCGATCTGTGCTACCTGATACCGAAAGGTTATACTCCTGACGGAGAGTAGACTTGAAGGTCTCATCCTCCCAGTTATCTGGGATGTAATAACGGTTCTTAGCCTCATCCTTATAGCCAAGCTTTGCATTTGGATTGAGCAAGCCGTCCTTACCTATCTGGTATTCACCCTCTGGCACGGTGTAGACCTGATAGCCCGAGCCACCGTTCTTGTTGGTCACCAAAGTCTTGTTAGCATATTCCCAAGCCTTGTCTGCATCATACTTGAGCTGATACATTGCACCATTACGGATAGCTGCATACTCGGTCTCAAGATACTCCTTAGGACTGCGCATAACGTCATAGTTTGTGATCTGGCGAGAGTTAGAACCCCAGCGAGCATCCAAGTTTACGACAGCCTTGCCAGACTTACCCTTCTTGGTGGTAATCATAATGATACCGTTGGCACCACGCGCACCATAGAGAGCGGTAGAAGCAGCATCCTTCAGTACGGTCAAGGTCTCGATATCATTGCTGTTGATAGAAGAAAGGTCTCCATCGAATGGGACGCCATCCACAACATAGAGAGGACTTGTACCTGCATTGATAGAACCGATACCACGTATACGGACAGAAGCAGAAGTACCTGGCTGACCGTTAGAACTCTGGATCTGAACACCTGCAACAGCACCTGCCAATGCATTCGAAACATCAGAAACCTGACGAAGCTCAAGCTTGTCTGCCTTTACGACACCAGCAGAACCTGTAAACGAACCCTTGGTCGATGTACCATAAGCGGTGACAACGACCTCATCGATCAACTGATCATCAGAAGACAATACGATGTTCATCTTAGCAGAGATGTTAACCTCCGCAGTAGTCATGCCCACAAACGAAGCACGAACCTTGTGAGCGGTAGCCGGTACATTGGCAATAGTAAACTTGCCATCTATGTCCGTGACTGTTCCTAATCCAGTGCCGGGAACGATAACCGATGCACCGATGACTGGCTCACCATCTTCGGCAGAAGTGACAACACCCGTTACGGTCTTGTTCTGAGCCAGCAACATTGTCACACTCAGCACGAGCATAACAATGAGAGATAAGAGTTTTCTCATAAATGATTAAAAAAAATATTAATTAAAAAGATTATAAAAGTAATTATAAAGGACGGATTAATGAATGATCCCATTCAGAAATTCGCGCAAAGTTATGCTTTATTTCCGTAAAAAGCAATATTTATATTAAAAAAAATGCAAAATATGATATTAGATCTGCTTTATGTTAAAATTTGTATACTTTAGTTAACGAAAAGCCACCCTCGCTACCAGAAAGGTAACGAGGGTGGCAATCATAGTTTTATCGATTTCAAGTGCCGTATGGCACGGAGAAATTAATAGTTCTTAGTACATGCAGGGTTGTAGTCAGTCTCGTGGAGAGGAATCTCATAAACCCAATCAGCAGCATTCTTGTGGAGCCAACCACAAAGAGAAGCATCTGACTGACCATCCTCACGGTCAACCTCAGCATTGAGACGCTTGAGGTCGAACATACGCTGACCCTCGCCCCAGAGCTCAACACGACGGGTGTTCATGATCTCAGTGATGAGAGCCTCGCCGCTGTTGTTTGACCTAGAATAAGATGGGTCACGGGTAATCTGGAAGTCATACAACTTATCCTTAGCCTTTTCTGGCTGATTAGCACGTGCATAACCCTCAGCAGCGATGAGGTACATCTCTGCAAGGCGCATAAATGCTACGTGGCAGACACCGTTAGAGCTTGAACGAGCGGTGAACTTACGGTTCTGGTAAGGGAATGAGTTGTAGTTAGAAGCAGGGCCTTTCTTGGTTCCTGTTGGATCCCACCACTCAAGACGCAAGTCGGTCTCAGACATAGTGTCATACAACTTAGCGTTGATACAGTTAACGTAAGAACGAATAGCTGAAGAGTTGAAGTTCCATGACATGTAAGCCATGAATGAGTAGAAGTAAACGGTCTGATCATCTGGAGTCATTGCACCCCAGAGAACCTCCTTGGTATCGCTATTGATGTCAGCGAAACCGCAGTAGAGGTTGCTTGCGTCCATGAGCTTGCGACCCTCACCCTCAGCCAAATCGATAGCCTTCTCTGCATACTCTGCAGCCTTAGCATACTCACCCTTGGTAAGAGCTACACGTGCCTGGAAACCAAGAACAACCTTCTCACTGAAGTGGTTAACGTCATTAACCTCGATACCCTTGAGGAGAGTTGCTGCCTCTGCAAAGTCTGCCTCAATGTTCTTATAAGTATCCTCTACTGAAGAACGACCGAGCTCCTCAATTGAAGACGACTTACGGTAGATAACACCATCCTGTGAGTTAGTCTGACCAGGAGCATAACGCTTGGCATACATCTGAACGAGATCGTAGTGAGCGAAAGCTCGGAAAGCCAAAGCCTCACCCTTACACTGATCGTAGAGCTCCTGCTCTGAACCAGTAAGCGAATTACGATCGATAGCCTCCAAGCTCTCAAGGATCTTGTTAGCGTTCAGGATCCACTGGTAAGGAACACTATAATAGCTGTAGTTATAACCACTTGAACCATTCTGGATATACTGCCAGGTAGCAAAGCGTGACCACCAGTTACCACCAGCATGGCAAACGATGTCATCAGCCTGCCAGTCGCGGCTGAACATGAAGCCTGGGAGACCACCGAGAGCCTGATAGCCAGTTTCCTGCGAAACCATCTCCTTCTGGAGACCGTTAACTGCAAGATAAATATTGTTAACGCTGCTCTGAATGGTAACATCAGATACCGACTCGGTTGGAGCTACGTCCATAAAGTCATCCGCACAAGCAGTGAAAGCTACAGCGGTAAGAGCAGCAACGCCTAATGTAATATTCTTAAATAATTTCATAGTTGTTTGCGCAATTAGAAGCTAACATTAAGACCAAGAGTGAAGTTGCGGCTTGGCATGTACTCGTTGTAAGTCATACCGGTGAAGTTAGCCATTGGGTTAAGACCCTGACGAGCCTTGATCATGAATACGTTCTCGCAAGCAGCGCTAAGACGTGCGCTCTTGATCTGAATCTTGCTAAGGATTGACTTAGGAAGATCGTAGCTCAAGTTGATAGAACGGAGATTCAAGTAGTTAGAGCTGGTCAACCAACGTGTAGAGTAGCTCTGGTTCATGTTGGTATTGTAAGTAGCGTCTGCACTGAGCATTGGGATGTCAGACTTATCGCCTGGCTTGTGCCATGACTTGAGGAGATCCTCTGCCATTGCGTTACCATAACCAGTAGAGTTGTTCATCAAGTCAGCGTAGGTGGTATCAAGTACCTTACCGCCCAACTGATAAGAGAATACTGCAGCTACAGAGAGGTTCTTCCAAGAAGCGTTGATATTGAAACCACCATACATCTTAGGAATAGAAGCACCACTATAGTCCTTCTTAGCGTAGGTGTAAGAAGTGGTGTACTGCTTGCCATCGACGGTGATGAGGTTTGCTGCTGGTACTTCTACCTGCTTGCCAGTATATTCGCCGGTATTCTGATCAGTTTCCTCATTGATCTGATAGTAGCCATAACCAGTCTGTGGGTCAACACCCTCCCACTGGTAGAGCCAGAACTCGTAGATTGACTTACCCTCGAGCCACTTCTTAGAACCAGAAACATAACCCTTCTGCATATCAGCTGGGAGCTTCTTCAAGGTGTTCTTGATGAAGGTAGCGTTAGCGCCGAGAGAAACCTTCCAGTCACGGTTGCTGTAAACATTCCAGTCGAGGTTGATCTCGACACCTGAGTTAGAAACCTTACCGATGTTCTGTACAACAGAAGAAATACCCTGTGAGTATGGCTGAGCCACGTCGAAGAGAAGATCCTTAGAATCCTTCTTGAAGTACTCGATGCTACCGCTCAACTTCTGGCGGAAGAGAGTAAACTCAAGACCGAGGTCAGAAGATACCTGAGTCTCCCACTTCAAGTCAGGGTTAGCAATCTCCTTAAAGTATGCACCTGCCTCAGTACCGTTGGTATAGCCAAGGCCGTAGAGGGTCTGATAAGGATAGTATGAAGAGGTCTGGTCATTACCAGTCTCACCGTAAGATGCACGGATCTTCAAGTTGTCGATCCAGCTGATATCCTTCATCCACTCCTCCTGGGTAAGGCGCCAGCTCAAACCTGCTGACCAGAAGTTACCCCAACGATTGTCCTTAGAGAAACGTGAAGAACCATCGCGACGGAATGAGAACGAACCGTAGTACTTGTTATCCCAATCGTAGTTAGCACGAGCCAACCAACCTTCCTTCTTATACTCATCGGTGTAAGAAGAGAGCGAGCTGATGTTTACGAAGTTCTCGAAGTCGTTGACACCGTGGATGGTCTCACCGGTCTTCATCGAATAGAAGTACTCATACTTATACTGATAGCTCTCGTGACCAGCAGTGATGTCGAAGTTGTTCTTACCAATCATCTTGCTATACTGGATGATCTGGTTGAAGGTCTGAGACATAGTGCGGTAAGAAGCATAAGCCAAACGTGCAGGACCTGCAGTACCATCACCTACGTAAGGGTTCTCGTAACGCTTTGAACGATAGTCCTCGTTGTTGATAGAGTAGTTGGCAGTAACGTTAAGACCGTCGATAGGAGTAATGGTAACGTATGTCTTAGCGCTCTCTGCGATACGGTCGTATGCACGGCTGTTCCACAACTGCTCTACCAGACCGTCACGACCTACATAGGTACCGACGAGACGGTTGCCATAGTCATACTCATACTCGTTTGAATTAGTGGTTGGCTTGCCGTCAGAGTTGAGGTAAGCACCGCTTACATCGTGAGCGTGAACTGGCCAGTAAGGAGCGATGATACGGGTGAAGTAAGAGATGTTTGAGTAAGCACTTGAGTTACCAGAGGTAGCAGAAGAGTAGCTTGAGAGTGAACGGGTAAGACCAACGTTCAAACCTGTCTTCAACCACTTGAGAGGCTGTACGTTGTAGTTCAAACGACCAGTGAAACGCTCGAAGTCGGTGTTAACCATGTAACCCTTTTCGTTGAGGTAGCCTACAGAAGCGTAGGTGTCGCTCTTGTCAGTCTTAGTGTTGTAGCTGATAGTGTACTCCTGACGGTGACCAACACCGTATGCCTCCTTATCCCAGTCGAGGTCATCACCATACTTGAGACCCTGGCCACGGTTGAGGATACCGTTTACGTCAACGATCTGGTTGGCAGCAACACCCTTATATGGGTTGTAACGCTCCTCAGAACCCTTACCTGCGAGGAGGGTCATCAAGTTGTTTGAAGCGTACTGTGCAGCAGTTGCAGCATCATCACCGAGACCGACGCGCATGTTCTTAACCTTCTCCCAGGTTACAGTCATGTAGTCGTCAAGACCGAGGCGAGCGTAGTCCTCATAAGCACGGTTTGACCAACCCTGCTGGATGTTGAGGCTAATGCCAGTAGAACCGTTGTTGCCCTTACCAGCCTTGGTGGTGATCAATACGACACCGTTACCAGCAGAAGAACCATAAAGTGAAGTAGAAGCAGCGTCCTTGAGGATGGTCATGCTCTCGATATCAGCAGGGTTGATGTCGCTGATCTCACCGTTATAAACAGCACCATCGACTACATAGAGAGGAGCGCTTGATGCGTTTACAGAACCGAAACCACGCACACGGATGCTTGCGCCAGAACCTGGCTGACCAGAAGCAGAAGTAACCTGTACACCTGAAGTATTACCCTCAAGGGCATTCATTACGTTAGAGATTACGCGCTTCTCCATCTTCTTAGCGTCTACTACCGAAGCAGAACCAGTAAATGAAGACTTCTTAGCAGTACCGTAGGCAACAACCATGACCTCATCGAGGACCTGATCATCAGAAGACAGGATAATGGTCTTAGCCTTGCTGGCTGGAACCTCCTGTGTAACCATACCTACAAAAGAAACTACCAATGTGGCATTTTTGGGCACATTGTTCAATGTAAACTTACCGTCGATGTCAGTAGAGATACCATTCTGGGTACCCTTGACTACTACCGCAGCACCGATGACTGGCTCATTGTCCTCTGCCGAGATGACAACACCACTCACGGAAGTCTGCGCCATCAACGCCGTAAAGCTCATCACAAGCATTACGAGGAAGGAACAGAGTTTTCTCATAAATGAAATAATTAATTAAGTTAACACAATATCTTATTATATAAGTTCAACTTTTTAAAACGGTCGTTTCTTAGAAACAATTCCAAGTAAATAATCGATTCACAACCATACCATGTGCAAAAAATCTGCGCAAAGATAGCCATTATTTCTAAAAAAAACAAAAAAACGCTCATTTTTTTTAATTTTTCCTATCAATTAGTTAACTTATTTGAAAAAAAATAAATTGTTCATATCAAAAATAACACTTTTTTTATGATTTATGCATATATTAGGGTTTCTAGTGACAAACAAAGTGTCGAGAACCAAAGATTCGAAATCAATCGGTATTGTAAAAGCAAAAACATTTCTATTGATAAATGGATAGCAGAAACCACAAGTGGTACTATTCCTTTTTCGAAAAGAGCGTTAGGGAAACTATTGGTCAAGATCGGTTCGGAAGATATTATTATTACTTCAGAATTGTCTAGATTAGGGCGCAATCTTTTTATGATATTTGAAGTATTATCATACTGTATCAAGAAGAAATGCAAGTTATATTCCATCAAAGACAATTTTTATTTACAAGACAGTATAGAAACTAAAGTCTTAGCATTTGCATTTGGATTATCATCTGAAATTGAACGAAATTTGATCTCTCTCAGAACCCGGGAAGCATTAGCCAGAAAAAAAGCAGAAGGGATATTGTTGGGTCGTCCTAAAGGGAAGAAAAACAAACCTGAACTTCATCCTCTGTATGGGAAAGAGCAACAAATCAAACAAATGCTAAAGGAAGGAGTATCAAAAACAGAAATCAGCAAAATTTTACATTGTTCAAGATCTACAATTTATCGATACATACAAGAACATAATATCTAATTACACATTAGCAAATATAATAGAATTTTTGTTTCTAAGAAACGACCATTTATTATAAACTCGTTTCCATAGTTATAACGTAAGATATTGTGTTAACTAAATATTTTTATTTTTTATGAGAAAACTCTTATCTCTCATTGTTATGCTCGTAATGAGCGTGACAATGCTGTTGGCTCAGAACAAGACCATCACTGGTGTTGTTACTTCTGCCGAAGATGGAGAGCCTGTCATCGGTGCTTCGATCGTCGTTCCTGGCACCGGTGTCGGTACTGTTACCGACATCAACGGACAGTTCTCTCTCAGTATTCCCGAGAATGCTAAGACCATTCGTGTTTCTTACGTTGGTATGTCTACTCAGGATGTTAAGGTATCTTCTAAGATGAATATTACCTTGAGTTCTGACGATGAGGTACTCGAAGAAGTCATGGTCGTAGCTTATGGTACTTCTAAGAAGTCTTCATTTACTGGTTCTGCTTCGTCAGTAAACAGTAAAAAGATGGAGCTCCGCCCTATCACTTCTGCTACCAAGGCTCTCGAAGGCCAGACAACCGGTGTCCTCACCACTTCTGGCTCTGGTCAGCCAGGTGAGTCAGGCAAGATCGTAATCCGTGGCTTTGGTTCTATCAATGCTTCACAGGATCCTCTCTATGTTGTCGATGGTATTCCTTTCTCAGGAAATATCAGCTCTATCAATCCTTCTGATATCGAGTCTATGACCGTCCTCAAGGATGCTTCTGCTGGTGCTCTCTATGGTGCCCGTGGTGCTAATGGTGTTGTCATGATTACTACCAAGAAGGGTAAGGAAGGCAAGGCTAAGGTAATGTGGCGTTCTACCCTCGGCTGGTCAGACCGAGCAATCCCAGCTTATGAGATGGTTAACCAGCGCGAAAACGTTGAGCTCGTTTATGAAGCTGAGCGTAATGCATACTTCGACACAGGCGAGATGACCTGGGCAGAGGCTGAGGAGGCTGGCCGTAACGAGTTGTTCTATGACTATGGCGAGAGTGAATTCTACAATCCATTCAAGAACTACACTTGGGACACTATCATCGACCCAGCTACCGGCAAGGTTCGCGCTGACGCTGTGTCTGCATGGAATGAGCCATGGCTTGACGCAGTCCTCCGCAGAGGCGCTTTCCGTCATGAGCACCAGCTCTCTATCAACGGTGGTACTGAGAAGACCCATTACATGTATTCTTTGGGTTATCTTAACGAGGATGGTATCCTTGACTATACGAACTTCCAGCGTTACAACGCTCGTGCTAACGTAGATTCGCAGATCAAAGACTGGTTCAGTGGCAACCTCAACATCTCTGCTTCTCACTCTATTCAGAACTACCAGCAGTTCAGCGGCACAGCTAACTCAAATGTTTGGTATACAGCGCAGTTTGCCAACCCACTCTTCCCTGTCTATATGAAGGACGCTAAGGGTAATGACCTCCTCGATTCTAACGGCAACCGTCAGCTCGACTATGGTACTGAGTATGGTCGTTTCGGCAGCAACAGCGACTTGAACCCACTCGGAGGCGTTATCAATGACGTTTCTGATATCAAGGGTGACGTTGCCAGCATCCGTACAGGTCTCGTTCTCGGTGGCGACAGCGACAAACTTGGAGCAATTAAGGGTTTGAAGCTTTCTGTAAACTTCGGTGTGGATTACCGCAGCCGCAACCAGATGCTTTATTATAATATGTATCATGGTAACCAGGCTAACGCAAACGGTTTGATCTACCGTCGTAACAACCGTACGGTTTCTTACACCTTCAACCAGTTGCTCACCTGGAACCGCTCATTTGGCAAGCACAACATTGACCTTCTCGCTGGTCACGAGTTCTATGCTTACGAGTATCAGTACCTCACTGCTTCTAAGACCAACCTTGTAGAGGGTATCTACGAGCTCTATCCTGCAACCACTCTGTCTGGCGCTGACTCATATTCAAACAAGCATCGCATCGAGTCTTGGTTGGGTCGTGCTAACTATAGTTTCAACGACAAGTACTATGCTTCTGCTTCTCTCCGTCGTGATGGTTCTTCTCGTTTCAACAAGGATGCTCGCTGGGGTACCTTCTGGTCACTCGGTGGCAGCTGGCGTATCAGCAAGGAGTCATTCATGGAAAACATTTCATGGCTTGACAACCTCTCACTCCGTGCATCTTATGGTGAGCAGGGTAATGAGTCTCTCAGCGATTACTATGCATGGCAGGCTCTCTACGATGTCTCTTATGCTAATGGTAACAACGTAGGTGCTCTTGCTCAGAGCCTTGAGAACAAGGATATCAGTTGGGAGAAGAATGGCAACTTTAACGTAGGTCTTGACTTCTCTGTATTCAACAACCGTCTCGGTGGTTCTATCGAATACTACAACAAGTCTACCAAGGACATGCTCCTTGACTATCCAATGGCTCTTTCTACCGGTTTCGCTAGCTACAATGCTAACGTAGGTGACATGTACAACCGAGGTCTTGAGATCGAAGTACACGGCACTCCTATCCGCACTAAGGACTGGACATGGAACCTCACCGTCATGGCTTCTACCACCAAGAACAAAGTTACCAAGCTCACCAACGCTTCTCCTCAAATCGTTAAGGGTGTCCGTGTCATCGAGGAGGGTTATCCTGTATATACCTTCTACATGGCTCAGGCAGCAGGTGTAGATCCTGAGACTGGCAAGCAGCTTTACTGGGTATGGGATACCGACGATAACGGTTCAAAGGGCGAGCCATACAAGTCAGATGACTATTCTAAGGCTGCTAACTGCAAAGAGTATCTCGGAAGCCGTATCCCTGATCTCTATGGAAGCATCAACACCGACATCACCTGGAAGAACCTCACTCTTTCTGCACTCACTACCTACTCTATCGGTGGTAAGATTTATGACAGCAACTATGCTGCTATCATGAACCTCTCTTACCTCTCAAGCAACTGGCACAAGGACATGCTTGCCCGTTGGCAGAAGCCAGGTGACATCACCGACGTTCCTCGCGTTGAGATCGCAGGTAAGTACACCACTACCGATCGTTTCTTGAAGAGCGCTTCTTACTTCGCTATCAAGAACATCACCCTCAGCTACAACCTTCCAAAGAGCTGGATGCGTAAGGCTGGTATGGAGAGTGTTCGTATCTTCGGTTCTGCAGACAACCTCGCCCTCTTCTCTTCTATGAAGGGTATGGATCCTCAGTACGATTTCACCGGTGGCACCGACTATTCTTATTCTCCTAACAAGACCTACTCTTTGGGCATCGAAGTTAATTTCTAATTGAATAAAAGATTATAGAGATGAAATCAATTCTTAAATATATGCTCGTTGGCATGATGGCTACTTCGGTACTTGCCTCATGTAACGACGATGCACTTGAAACTGAGCCAACCACAGCGCTTTCTTCTGGTAGCCTGTTCTCTTCAGCTTCATCTGCTCTTGTACCGCTCAACGGTATCTACCGTGGTATGTACATGTATGACCTGGGACCTACCGGCAACTATCACCAGGCTTTCGGTATCTCTGCATACAATACTATGGCAGAGGTCATGGGCGAGGACTTCGTTATGAAGGCTCAGGGTTCTGGATGGTTCTGGTTCGATGCTGTATATAATGTAAAGGCTCGTTTCGCAACCTCAACCTGGCGTTCGTACGACTACTGGCATGCACACTATGCATATATTGCTAATGCCAACTATATCATTGCAGCTGAGAAGGATATGACTGGCACCGAGGCTGATAAGAACTACGTCATCGGTCAGGCTTACGCTATCCGTGCTTATGGTTACTTCATGCTTTCTCAGGTATTTGCACGTACCTATAAGGGACATGAGAACGAGCCATGCGTACCTATCTATACTGAGCCAACCAATGCAAGCACTGAGGGTAAGCCTCGTGCAACTGTAGGTGAGGTTTACAAGCAGATTGATAGCGATATCAATAAGGCTCTCGAGCTTCTCAAGGGTCAGAACGGTCGTGAGAAGAACCACATCGGCTATGATGTTGCTCTCGGTCTCAAGGCTCGTATCTGTCTCGTTGAGAACGACTGGGATGGTGCTGCTAAGGCTGCTGAGCTTGCAATCTCTGCTACTAAAGCTACAATCATTCCTGTAAGCGAGTTCATCGGTCTTAACAACGTTGATAAGAAGAACGTCATGTGGGGTTCTCTCATCATCAGCGATCAGACCACTGGTTATGCAAGTTTCTTCTCACACATGGATCCACGCGTATCTTACGCTAAGAACGCTCCTAAGCAGATCAGCCGTGTTCTCTATGCTAAGATCAGCGACACCGACGAGCGTAAGACCGCTTGGTGGAACGAGGAGAGCGAGTTCACCGCTCCTACCTCAGGTGTTCAGCAGACCAAGTTCGAGTTCAAGCAGCTCTCTACCTGGGAAGGTGACTATATCTGGATGCGTGTAGAGGAGATGTACCTTATGGCTGCTGAGGCAGAGTGCCGTCTCGGTCACGACGATGTGGCTAAGCAGTATCTCAGCGATCTCATGTCATATCGTGACCCAGCATACGATTGCTCTAATTTGAGTGGCACCGCTATGGGTAAGCTTACCACTGATTGGACTGGTTCACTCCTTGAGGAGATCACCATCCAGCGCCGTATTGAGCTTTGGGGTGAGGCAGGTCGTGTATACGATATCCGCCGCTACAAGCAGGGCTTCCGCCGTACTGCTGAGATGGGTTGGCCAACTGCTGCTCTTCTCTCTGGTCGTCCAACTGAGAATCCTGAGAACTACATGTGGGTACTTACCATCCCACAGGCTGAGTTCGATGGCAATATTAACATGAGCCCAGATGACCAGAACCCTGCAGGTGACGAGTAATTCTCTCCTGACAACAAAAAGACTGTGACGAAAGCCACAGCCTGATAGAATATAAAATATCACCGTCCTGTGCTAATAACGAGGACGGTGATATTTTTTTTCGTTTATTATTTGCTCAGGCTTACTTCTTCAGCAATTCCTGCTCAATGATATTAGCCAGATCTGCCCAGTGAGCCTTGGTGACTGCGTCAGCTGCTGCGCTGGCCTTGGCCTTCTTCTGGATCTTCATGATCTGAGCCATGAGGAGTGCACGTGCATCCGTGCCGACGCTGCTCTTAGCAGTAAGGTTAGCGATGGCAGTATTGACATAGGTACGCTGCACGTAGCGACGATAGGTCGAGCAGGCAGCGTTGCTGTCGAGCTCACGGAAGACGACCTTATAGAGATCATCGAGATACTCCGTTGGCTTATAGTTAGCCGATGAGCGGTCAGCGTAGAGCTGGAGGTCGGTGAGTGTCTGGAGGTCGAGGACAGGAGTAGACTTCAAAACGTAATCCACCTGCTTGAAGAGATAAGTGTCAGGACGCTGAGCGATGCGATACATCCAAGGCTCAGCCACGAGCCACTCTGGCTTCTGGAAGAGGTTCTCATCGAGCCACTTCAGCGCCTCCTTCTGTGTAGCCTTAGGAGTGATGCCATAGACGTCACCCTCCTGCTCAAGGCTCTTGTAGTTACGTGGCAGACCACCGATGTTGGTAGCCACGTGACGCAGATAGCGCTGATACTGACCGAGCAGAGACTCATAGACCTGCTTGAGGTTGGTGTTCATGTCAGCCTCCTCCTTGGTCCACTCTGGCAGGCGCTTGATGATATACTTGAGGTTCTTCACGCCGTAGGTGCTGGCGAGCATAGAGTTGTCACCGAGGTCCTCTGTCTGAGCGCGAGGATCGTGATCACGGCCTTCACCGCCGAACCAGAGACGAGGATTGTTAGCCAGGCTGTCGATGATGATCGGATTCCAGAGCAGATGATCCTTCTCCTCATCGCCATTAGCAGCATACATTGGCTTATAGCCGAACTCAATGGCCCACTTGTCGTAGTCATTGATACGAGCGTAGATACCCTCTGGAGCCACGTTATCCTCTGGCTGAGCCACGTAGTTGAAACGTGCATAATCCATGATAGAAGAGGTGTGGCCATGCTTCTCTACCCAAGCCTTGTCGCGGAGCTTCTCGACAGGAGTTGCGCTCGATGCACCCATGTTATGACGGAGGCCGAGCGTATGGCCGACCTCATGGCTGCTGACAAAGCGGATGAGCTGACCCATCAGTTCGTCATCGAACTTCATCTTGTGAGTACGTGGATCGATGGCACCTGCCTGGATCTGATACCAGTCGTGTACGAGCTGCATGACGTTGTGATACCAGCCGACGTGGCTCTCCAGAATCTCACCGGTGCGAGGGTCGTGTACGTTAGGACCGTATGCATTGGCAATAGGACTTGCAAGGTAGCGGATCACTGAGAAACGTGCATCCTCAAGGCTCATGGTCGAGTCATTTGGCCATTCCTCGCCACGGATGGCATTCTTCCAGCCAGCCTGCTCGAAGGCGACATTCCAGTCGTTAACACCCTGGATGAGATAAGGAACCCACTGCTTAGGCGTAGCAGGATCGATGTAATAGACGATTGGCTTGATAGGCTCTACGAGCTCACCACGCTTCTGCTTCTCAATATCCTCAGGACGAGCCTCCAGACGATAGCGGCAGATGAACTCACGTGTCTTGACCTGCTGCTGGTCATCTGAGAACCAAGAGAATCGGTCAGCGAAATAACCGACGCGAGGATCGGTCAGACGACGCTGCATAGGATTCTTAGGCAACAGACGGAAAGAGGTGTTGAGCTGAATGGTCACGAGGCCTGTCTGCATACCAGCAGGAAGCATTGAGCTACCACCACGGCTGACGACAGGAGCACCAGGGCCACCGCTTGGAGCCTGATAAGAGTAGGTCTTGGTGACCGTCACCTCCGTATTGATCGGATAGGTGCGGATGCTCTCCACGTAGCTGCTCTCACGCTGGAGGCCACCGAGGTTGTACTGCTTCTTGCTGCGAGCCGAGAGCGAGAAAGCCTGGGTATCGTCAGCAAAGAGCTTGGTGACGTTGACGCGATAAGCTGCACCTACACGCTCAGCCTTGAAAGCTCCGAGGATAGGGTTAGACGAGCTGACCTGCACAGCCTTGTAGATGTCATTGTCCTCAGGAGCAGAAGCGCCGAGGATGAGTGCACGGAGCACAAGGGTCGAGTCAGGCCCCTGCTCCCAGTAGACGGTCTGGTTGTTGAGCATCTCACCACCGTACTGACCTGCATCGACAGGTGCATTGGTGAAACGTGTCACAGCGAGGATTGGCTGGCCAAGCACACTGTCGGCAACGGTGAAATACCAGTCCTTACCCTTGCGGCTCACGCCGAAGAGGCCATCCTTGACCGGTGAGAACTGCTCTTTAGGACGCTGAGGTGCCGGCTTCGGAGCCTCAGTCTTCTTCTTTGCCTCGGCCATAGGGAGGGCCAACACGAAGGCAAGAAGGCATAAAATAAGCTTTTTCATTTGACAATTAGGGGTTATAGTTTTCTTAATCCAGTGCAAAGATACATGTTTCTTTCCTTTCCTGCAACTTTTCTGCGACAAAAAAGAAAACAACATGCGCATTTTTCTTACAAAATACTGACATCAGGTACGCGATGTCAGCTTTTTGCATCCATTGGGTCAACACAAGTTTCGTGGTGTTGACTCCACGATATCAGGAAGGGACGCCGTGAGTCCAGGACGTCCCTTCTCGTTTGCAGGAAGGGACGCCGTGGGTCCAGGATGTCCGTTCTCGGTTACAGGATCGGACGCCGTGGGTCCAGGATGTCCGTTCTTATCCTAAAAACGAAAATCTCCACTTACAGGCACGCAAATGTGATCTGTAGGTGGAGACTCTATTATAATTCAGTTAATCTGAAGCGATCAGGATTAGTTGAAGTAATACTTCACACCGATCTGCATACGCCAGCACTGGCCGAATGACTTGTCAACAACAAAGCTATCCTTCATGTACTCACCGTTAGCCTTGTTCATTGAGTAAGTAGGAACACCTGACTCATTTACACCCTCGAACTTGAGAGGAGCGATGGTGTAAGTAGTGTTGCCTGGGTACTGCTGAACACCCCAGTGAGAGTTGAGGAGGTTGCCGACGTTCTGGATATCGAAGCTGAGCTGGAACTTGTGATCAGTCTTACCGATCTTGAAGCAGAAGTCCTCAGTGAGACGGAAGTCGAAGCGGTTATACCAAGGAGCACGGTCAGCGTATGCCTCAGCATACTCACCCTTGTGGTTCTTGAGATAGCTATCCTGCTCGATGAATGCCCAGAATGCCTTGCGCTGTGCACCGTCAGCATCGTTCTTGAAGAGGATCTCGCTGTCGTTAGCTGGGATGTACATCAAGTCATTAACATAGCCATCACCGTTCATATCATTGCTATACATTACAGAGTTGCCAGAGTTGCTGTAGCCCTGATAGAAGAGGTTGAGCGAAGTACCACGAAGGAGCTTGCCATGAGTGAATGGGATGTACCAGTTGACAGAAGCGATCACCTTGTTAGGAGTTACATACTGTGAGCGCTGGAGGCTGAGGTTGTTAGGACCATCGACTACGTAGGTACCCTGCCAGGTAGAGATAGGGTCAGAACCAGGCATACCAGAGAGCTCCTTAGACTCGGTGTGAGTATAAGCGAACATGAGGTCGAGGTTCTCTACTGGAGTAGCGTTAGCAGTCAAATTGAAGGTGTAGCCATAACCCTTAGAGGTGTTGTCGAGCATGACAGCGTCAGCCTTGCCTGTGTAGTACTTGTCTGCGCTGAACTTAGGACGGTTGTCAGCACCGCTGAACTTCTCAGTAGGATCCTTGAGGTTGATGTTCTGGATGTATACTGCAGAGATGTTCTTAGTGAACATAGCCTCAGCAGTAACAGTGAATGGGAAGTCGACTGGCATGTTGTAGTCAGCAGCGATAGAAGTCTTCCATACCTGTGGCATCTTGAAGTCAGAAACGACTCCAGAGATCTTGTTGCTAGCCTGATGCTTATCATCAGTAAGCTGAGTAGGAAGGCCGAGAGCGCTGATCATGTCATCAACCTTGGTGAGGAACTTGCCACCAGAAACGAGTTTCTGGAGCTGATCGCCCTTGATCTGAGTTACGTTGTTCTGCACCATGTTTGCGTTGGTTGGCATGTTGGTGAAGAATACGAGAGGGAGACGACCTGCGAAGAGACCTGTACCACCACGGAGTTTGAGAGAGTTGTCTCCAAATACGTCCCAAGAGAAGCCTACACGTGGAGAGATCTGGAGGTTGTTGTCTGGCCACTTGCCAGTATCAACGTGCTGACCATTGAAGTTGAGGTCATAGATAGCCTTGTTGCGAGCGATATCTGACTCATCGAACATCATGTTGTCAAAGCGAACGCCATAGGTGAGCTTGAAGTTCTTATTAACGGTCCACTCGTCCTGGAGATATACACCGAACTGGTTGAAGGTAACCTGTGCATTAGGATCAGCAACACCGTTGAAGCCATAGGTGAGAGCAGCGCCCTCTGGCTTGCAGTCGATGAAGTCCTGAAGAGAAGCAAAGCGGTAGTAACCGGTACCGTTACGCATGTAAGCATTATTAGCATACTGGTGCTCGTAGCTTGCACCTACGAGGACACGGTGATCACCGAGAGAGATCTTAGCCTCATCCTTGATATTAAAGATGTTGTTCTTTACTGCATTATTATAGGTAAAGAGCTCATAGCCAGCAGCCATGTAGTGATGGTTGTTGCCATCCATGATATCGATGAATGGGAAGATGTCTGAGTTGGTGCCACGGATATCCTGAATGTCAGAATAAGTAGCGAGCAACTGGTTAGAAACCTTATTGCCGAAGCGGCTGTTGAGGTCGAGTGACCAAGACTGTACCTTGTTATCCATTGAGTACATCGCATTAGCGAATGCCATTGAGGTCTCACCTACACGGTTGGTAGTACGGTCACGGGTACCAGCATCAGCAGAGTTGCCGTTAGGAGCATTCCATTCAGAGTTCTTGGTGTAGTTGTAACGGAATGCCAAGTGATGATCGTTGGTGATGTTCCAGTCGAGACGAGCGAGGAAACGGGTGTTGCCATTCTCTGAAGGGAAGCTGGTAGCAGAACCTGGATCATAGCCATACTTGCTCTGGAGGATGTTGCTGACAGTATTCATGTCCTCAATGGTACAAGCAGACTCCTTACCAGGACCATCGTAACCCTTAGCATGGTACTTGATGGCAGAACCTGGAGCGATCTCCTTCTCAAAATTAGCGAAGAAGAATACCTTATCCTTGAGGATTGGGCCACCGAGGGTGAAGCCGTAGGTGGTCAGACGGTCATCAGCGCGAACGCCGAGATCCTCACCGTTGATACGGTTACCACGGAGCTGCTGGTCACGATAGTAAACGTAAGCAGTACCCTTGAACTTGTTGGTACCAGACTTGGTAACAGCGTTGATACCGCCACCGATGAAGTTGGTCTGACGAACATCGTATGGAGCTACAACGACCTGAACCTCATCGATAGCGTCGAGAGAAACAGGGTTGCCACCACCAGGGAGGCTTGAGCTAAGACCGAAGTTGTTGTTGAAGTTAGCACCATCGATGGTGAAGTTGGTAGAACGGCCGTCACCACCTGCAAAGCTGTTGCTTCCGCCAGCGTATGGAGAAAGACGAGCGATGTCTGAGATAGATCGTGAGACGGTAGGCATCTGAGAGAGAGCCTTGTTGTTGATGTTGATAGCAGCACCAGTCTTCTGACCTGCGAACTTGCTGGCTGTACCTACAACAATTACCTCCTCAAGCTGATCAGCAGAAGAGTTGAGCTCTACGTTGAGGTTGAAGTTCTCACCGAGTACGAGAGTCACATCGTTGTACACCTTGGTCTGATAACCAATGTAAGATACCTTGATGGTATAAGGGCCACCGACGCGCATACCTTCGATAGAGAAGTTACCTGCAGCGTTGGTAACGATACCATAAGTAGTTCCTGAAGGCTCGTGAATAGCCTGAACGGTAGCTCCGATGAGCTCACCCTCAGCATCAAGAACCTTACCAGACATTGATGAGGTAGTAACCTGCGCCATAAGCATGACACAAGATACGAGAGCCATCACCAAACTAAGCAATGATTTCTTCATTTGTTGATTTGTTAAATAAAATAGTATAATGATTTGAACTTATAACACTAAATACCTTTCTACGACGAGGGGCGAATAAGGAGCCCCATCTTCTCTTTTACTACGTAAATGCGGTGCAAAGATAGTGAATAAATAACAATTTTAACAATAGCGCATGGCTATATCGCAGATTTTAACAAATACTTACCGACAAAATGTTAATTTTCACAGTCTACCTTACAATTTCTGGGTGCAAAGGTAGAGAATGATTATAACAAAATGATTTCAAAACGGATACATTTTTATGAAAGTCTGTTGGATCATAAACGTATGGACACAAAAAAACCGCTCGGACAAATGTCTGAGCGGCTGTGTCGGATCAATCAAGGATTGCTTACAAAGAAATTTACTTTACCTTGTCAACAATTGCTTTGAAAGCCTCTGGGTGATTCATACCGAGATCAGCAAGGACCTTACGGTTGATGTCGATGCCGTTAGCGTGGAGGAGACCCATGAGCTTAGAGTAGCTGAGACCCTCGAGGCGAGCAGCAGCGTTGATACGCTGAATCCAGAGAGCGCGGAAGTTGCGCTTGTTGTTACGACGATCGCGGAATGCATAAGTCAAACCCTTCTCCCAGGTATTCTTAGCAACGGTCCACACATTCTTGCGTGCACCAATGTAACCTCTGGTGAGGTGGAGAATCTTCTTGCGTCTTGCACGTGACGCTACGTGATTTACCGAACGTGGCATAGTGTAAAAGTTGATTTAAACGCCGCGGGCCGTGAGGCCACTTAATACAGCAGTTTGGTTAATAGATGGAAAAAGGATGATTACTTGAGGCAAAGGAGCTCGCGAACCATGTTCTTGTTTGAGTTGTCAAGAACCTCGAAACCGGTAAGGTTACGCTTCTGCTTCTTGGTCTTCTTTGTCAAGATGTGGCTCTTGTAAGCATGCTTTCTCTTGATCTTTCCTGATCCGGTGAGCGCAAAGCGCTTCTTGGCACCGGAGTTAGTCTTAACTTTTGGCATTGTTGTTATTAAATTAAAAATGTATAATTACTATCGTGATCGACACGAAGTTTTTCTCTTATTATTCACCCTTCAGGCCTGCACCAGCAAGTGCGGCTGCGAGTGGATTGGTCTCAGTTACATCGCGCTCTGGCTCAGCGGCAGCACCCTTGATCTCAACGGTCTTCTGCTGCTTCTCCTCACGGCGCTCTGACTTAGCTGGCTGCTCCTTCTTCTTTGGCTGCTGCTTTGGCGAGAGCATGACGATCATGCGCTTGCCTTCGAGCACTGGAAGACTCTCAACCTTTGCCAGATCCTCAAGGTCATTGGCAAAACGGAGGAGAAGAACCTCACCCTGCTCCTTGAAGAGGATCGAACGACCCTTGAAGAAGACGTAAGCCTTAACCTTAGAGCCTTCCTGCAGGAACTCCTTGGCGTGACGGAGCTTGAACTCATAGTCAGCCTCACCGGTCTGAGGACCGAAACGGATTTCCTTGATGACTACCTTCGCTGCATTGGCCTTTGCCTCCTTAGCCTTCTTCTTCTGCTGGTAGCAGAACTTCTGGTAGTCCATAATCTTGCAGACAGGTGGAACCGCTGTAGGGCTGATCTCAACAAGGTCGAGCTCAAGATTTTCTGCCATACGCATTGCCTCCTGAATAGAGTAAATGCCCATGGTAACGTTATCACCTACAAGACGAACCTCCTTGACGCCACGGATACGCTCGTTGATACGATGCTCATCCTTGTTGTTTGCGCCAGCCTGTGGGCGTGGACCCTGTGGGCGTGGACCTTGTGGTTTTGGGCGGTAAGGACCGCCACCTTTGTTTGGAGTAAATGCCATTAACGAATAGTTAGTTTTTGCAAAATCGCCCGCAAAGATAGATATTTTTTTTCATTCTCCTATCAATGAAGGGCTCTAAAGTACTGAGTTTATGCACAAAAGGGGCAAATTTGCTACTTGTATAATACAAATTCGAGTTAGGAGTTAGGAGTTAGGAGTGAGGAATTATTGGCCACACCTAATTCTTTGGCAAGGATGGGAATACTCCTAACTCCTCACTCCTAATTCCTAACTTTATATAAGTCCCTCGATCGGATCCTTGAGGATACGCGTCACGACATAGTCATGATACTCTGCCACTTGGTGTACGTATCTGTCGAGATAATAAGCCACGCTACCCACCAGTCGCACATCACGGACATCCTCGTCGATGCGCATCACGTTGCGACGCCAGAAAGCGTCAATACCACGATAGGAAAGTTCCTGTGCATAACGCAAGTCTTCGTGACGCTTGAGGAAACTGGCCAACGTTGCCAGATAGCGGTTCGGGCAAGGCATCTGATAGACGTGACGGATGGCCTGCTCCGGAGTGATCTTTCCGAAATCCTCTTCAAAAGCCTCAGCAGCCACAGCTGGCATCTGGCCTTTGAGATAATCACCTAACAGATGACGGCCGAACCACGCTCCACTACCCTCATCGCCAAGGATATAGCCGAGAGCTGGCATAGGTGTCAACTGCTCAGACGAAGGATCATACTTAGCAGCAATCGCTCCAGTACCGAGAATACAAGCGATAAAAGGAAGTGAGGAGTGAGGTGTGAGGGAAGAGGAGTCATTTGTCGCGCCGAAATGAGAGGACAAGGCTTTCGCTGCACCGACGAGGTCACTCTTCACCACCACACGCGTCATCGGTGTCAGATGTCGCCTCAGCGCCTGCTCGACCAACGTGATACGCTCTCCGCTGCAGCCAGAGCCATAGAAATAGAGTTCGTCAGGACGCTGGTCATTCATCTGCATCAGCACGCGCTTCAAAGCCGCTGAGATCTCGTCCGCACTGACATAGAGCGGATTCAGTCCCTGTGTCTGTGCAGACAGGATGACCTTTGGCAGGCCTGGCTGCTCATCGACCATGGCCCAGGCGGTCTTGGTGGAACCGCTATCGGCGATAAGGCGCTTCATCGTGATTGTAGTGTGATAGGATAATCGTTACTTGACGTTGATCTTAAAGGTCTTCTTGGTCTGCTTACCCTCGTTGTGATATGCGTCGACCGCTGTGACTACGTAGGTATATTTGCCTGAGGTAGAGATGTTGTAGTCATAGAGCTGCGTGCCAGTGACGCGGGTATAGAGATGCGACAAACTGCCGATGGTCACCTTCTCACCCTTGGTGAAGCGATACACATTATAATAACGTGGCTGGCGACGAGGATCTGAGGTCTTTGGAGCCTTCCACTTGAGATTGAGAGCCAATCCCTTTGGCGCATTGACCAGATCTCCGTCGAGATCCTGTACGCGCTCCGGTTCCTTGTCCCACAGATTTGAGAACGCAGGAAGAGCTGCCTGACCACAGAAGACGCTGTGCTTGAGGAAGTCACGCACATGGAATGCATTGTCATCGACCTGATAAGCATACCAGAAGCAGTTGCCACGGATCTTCTTCATCGAGCGCGCCTGGTTGATCTTATTCATGAAATGCTTGTTGCTCTTCGTCAGGTCTGGCGTAGGAGAAGAAGTGGCAGGATCGTCCAGGCTTCGTTCGATGCTCTGGCCGATGTAGAGATGGCAGTTCGATGGCACATGATCTGCCCACCACTTGCAGAGCGTCTCATAGTCAGCCGACTGATGACCGATCTCCCAGTAGACCTGAGGAATGAGATAGTCGATCCAGCCCTCACGTGCCCAGAAGAGCACGTCGGCATAGAGGTCGAAATAAGACTGCAGGCCATTGGTCTTCGAGCCCTCGCTCCAGGACTTCTTGTTGGCATAGATACCGAAAGGACTGATACCGAAGCGTACCCATGGCTTAGCAGCCTTGATGTCCTCGTTGAGGGTCTTAATCAGGATGTTGACGTTCTGGCGACGATAGTTGCCCAATGCGTCAGGAGACTTAGGATCGAAGCCCATCATCGCTGCGTATGTCTGGAATGACTTGTTGTCATTGAACTTCTGGCCTCCGACAGGATAAGGATAGAAATAGTCGTCCATGTGGATGGCATCAACGTCATAGCGAGCCACAATGTCATTGACCACTGAGCGGATGTACTTGCGACACTCTGGCAGACCCGGATCGAGGTAGATGCGGCCATCGTAGGTGATGCACCACTCAGGATGCTGGCTGGCTATGTGCGAAGCATCGACCTTCATGGCCTTCGATGCGGTCATGCGATATGGATTGATCCAGGCGTGGAACTCCATCTGGTACTTGTGGCAGAGATCAATCATATAAGCCATCGGATCCCATGCCGGGTTAGGTCCCTTACCCTGCTTGCCAGCGATGAAGCGGCTCCATGGCTCGAGCTGAGAATCATAGAATGCATCACCCTCAGAGCGTACCTGGAAGATGACGGCATTGAAGCCTGTATCATAGAGCATCTTCACGAGCTTATCGAGATAGTCGCGCGTCTGCTGTGGGTTCATACGGCTGTAACGATCCTGGAAGACGGTCTGAATCCAGGCGCCACGGAACTCCTCCTTACTCTTATTCGGAGAGAAGATACCACCCTCGCCACGCAGAGACGATGGCACCTCATAGTTACTCAGATTCGGATCAGTCACAGGGGCTTTGGAGCTCTTACAGCTGCTCATCAAAGGGAGCAGGAAGAGGACCAATAAGACATAACTAAGGATTTTTTTCATATATTTATATTATAATTTTTCTGAAAGTTCAAGCCATCGCATCTCTTTCTCGTCAATGAGGTCAATGATCTCCTGCATGCGATTGCCTTTGGTCACCAGCTCTTCATTGCTCAATGTACCAGAACTCATCAGCTGCTCGATCTCAGCTTTCTCGGCTTCGAGCTGAGGTAGTTCCTTTTCGAGTGCTTCGAACTCCTGCTTCTCCTTGAACGAGAGCTTCGGCTTCTTCTCCGTACGGACACGGCCATTGTTAGCGACAGTCGTTGGAGCACTTGCTGACGAGCGCGAAGTAGTTTGCTGAGCCAGCTCGGCTTCTTCTTGTTCTTTGAGCAGCTTCCACTCACGGTAGTCGCTGTAGTTGCCAGGATAGTCCTGCAGCTCGCCATCGCCTTTCATGACCAGCATGTGGTCGACGACCTTGTCCATGAAATATCGGTCGTGGCTGACGACGATGACACAACCTCCGAAGTTACGCAGGAACTCTTCGAGCACCTGCAGTGTCATGATGTCGAGATCGTTGGTCGGCTCGTCGAGGATCAGGAAGTTCGGCGAGCGCATCAAGATGGTGCAGAGATAGAGTCGGCGCTTCTCACCGCCAGAGAGCTTGTAGACGTAGCTATACTGCTTCTCTGGTGTGAAGAGGAACTGCTTGAGGAACTCCGTCGCAGTCATCTTCGTGCCATCGCTCAGCATGATATAGTCGGCAATGTCGCGCACCACATCGATGACTTTCTTCTGCTCGTCATACTGGATGCCGTCCTGGCTGTAGTAGCCGAAGCGAACGGTCTCGCCGACGTCGAAGTGTCCTTTGTCTGGCTGGATCAGTCCCAACAGGAGCTTGAGATAAGTCGACTTACCCACACCGTTGGCACCGATGATACCCATCTTCTCGTAGCGTGCAAAGGTGTAGTTATAGTCCTTGAGGATGACGCGTCCACCATTCTCATCGCCTGGACGATCATTGAAAGCCTTGTAGATATTCTTCGCCTCGAAGATCTTGTTGCCGATATACGAAGACTTCATCTGCAGACGCACGCGCTGCTCCTCACGACGCGCCTTGGCACGCTGTTCCAGCTCGTAGAACGCCTCGATACGAGAGCGGCTCTTATGCCCACGCGCCTGTGGCTGACGACGCATCCAGTCGAGCTCCGTACGCAGGAGGTTCTGTGCATGAGTGGTCTGCGCCTCGAATGCGTCGAGACGCTCCTGACGCTTCTCCAGATAGTAGGCGTAGTTGCCTTTGTAGGTATAGAGCTGTTTGTCTGCGAGCTCGACGATACGGTTGCAGACACGATCGAGGAAGTATCGGTCGTGCGTCACCATCAACAGCGTCATGTTTCGACTACGATTGAGGTATTCCTCCAGCCACTCCACCATCTCTAGGTCGAGGTGGTTGGTCGGCTCGTCAAGGATCAGCATTTGAGGCTGATCGATGAGTACGTGAGCCAATGCCAGACGCTTGCGCTGTCCACCAGAGAGCTGCGAGACCTTCTGACCGAGATCCGTAATCTTGAGCTTGGTGAGGATACGCGTCAACTCGCTGCTGTTGTCGAGCACCTCCTTCTCGTCCTTATTCTCATCGACGATCCACTCGTTGCCCTCACGCTTGCAGCGACACACCTCCCCCACCGTGATGTCGGCAGGGAACTGAGGATCCTGACTGAGGTAGTCGACACGCAGATCATTGCGCCACACGATGCTACCCTCGTCCTTGCCCTCAATGTCCATGATGATATTGAGCAGCGTGGTCTTACCCGATCCATTACGGGCAATGAGGCCGATGCGGTCACCCTCGCTGATACCCAGTGAGATATTTTCGAAAAGAACCAGATCACCGAATGACTTGGTGAGACCTTCTATTTGCAGAAAACTTTGCGCCATACTACGTTTAAATTGGCGCAAATTTAGTCATTTTTCATGAATATTTCAAATTTACACAAGGAAAATAAAGAATTTATATATAATAATAATGTGTAGAGGTATATTTGTCAGATTATTTTGCTAAATTTGCAGACTCAAAAGATTTGATATTTGTCATTTGCTTTTTAAGGCTATGTCTGGCATCTACATCCATATTCCCTTCTGCGCCACGCGCTGCATCTACTGCGACTTCTACTCTACCACCCTACGCGGCAAAGGCGATGAATACGTCAAGGCCCTTGTGAAAGAGATGGAAGAGCGGAAGGATTTCTTGCGCGATGATCCATTGCAGACCATCTATCTGGGAGGAGGAACACCCTCACAGTTAGGAGATGCATGTGTACGTCAGATACTCGAAGCAGTGGCAGAGCGTTATGACATGAGCCACATAACAGAGATCACGATGGAGGCCAATCCTGACGACATCCGTGAAGGACAGGACTGGGGACGTGTGAACCGTGTATCAATGGGAGTGCAGAGCATGGTCGACTCAGAGCTACAGATGCTGCACCGTCGTCATGATGCTGCACAGGTGCGCAAGGCTGTAGAGACATTGCGTAAGGCTGGCATTGACAATATCAGCCTGGATCTGATGTATGGCCTGCCTCTGCAGACCATGGAATCGTGGGAATACAGCATCGACGAACTGCTGAAACTGCAGCCTCAGCACATCTCTGCGTATAACCTCAGCGTAGAGGAAGGTTCGCGACTGAACACCTTGGTCGAGAAAGGCGAGCTCACCCCCTGCGATGATGAGACCTGCGTCAGGATGGCCGATCTGCTACGCAAGAAACTGCGTGACGCTGGCTTTGAGCAATACGAGATCTCAAACTACGCGCTCCCAGGCTACTACTCCCGTCACAACTCATCCTACTGGGTACAGACCTCTTATCTCGGCTTAGGTCCTGGCGCTCACAGCTATGACGGCAAGAACCTGCGCTGCTGGAACCTGCCACGCGTGATAGAATATCTCAAAGGCAACCGACTGGAGGAGCATGAGATCCTCACAGAAACTGACCTCTATAACGAGCGTGTCATGTTAGGACTTCGCACCGCCAAAGGTGTAACGTTATCAGATAAAGAAATAGAGAAAAAGAATCAGGCCATCGGACTCCTGAAGAGCCGAGGCCTGATACGTATCGAGAAAAACACGATTTTACTCACCGAAGCGGGATTGGCCTTAGGTGATGAGGTCATCAGAGACCTTATGGAGTAGCATCTTATGACTGCTTATCAGAAGGAGCCTCATCCGGAATCTCCGGGATAGGCTTATGAACCACTTCGATATTTGCACGCTTCAGCAGATCCACACCATCGGTGAGACGGTATGCACGGCTGTAAACCACACGCTTGATACCCGACTGAATAATCAGCTTGGCACACTCGATGCAAGGCGAATCGGTCACATAAAGCGTACTTCCCTCCGAAGAATTGTTGCTACGAGCCACCTTGGAGATGGCATTGGCCTCAGCGTGCAATACGTAAGGCTTCGAACGGTTATCGTCCGTCTCGCAATCGTTCTCGAACCCTGTAGGCGTACCGTTATAGCCGTCGCTGATGATCATCTTGTCCTTGATCAGCAGACAGCCTACCTGACGGCGCTTGCAGTAGGAATTCTCAGCCCAGATCTGAGCCATACGAAGGTAGCGATGATCGAGAAGATCGAGTTTTTCTTCGAGGGTCATAGGTATAAAAAGTTAGGAGTTATTTTAACTGATTGCGCAGTACCTCCAAGCCTTTCTTATAAGTCTTGTCGCTGCTATTAAACTCCTGATAGAAATAGTTCTCATCCTTGCACTGACGCATGATGTAGGCGATGAGCAGACGATTGAGGTCGTCGCCACTCTTGCGGAGCTCGGTTGGCGTTGGCTTGCCCAACACTGGAGTAGCGAAGGTAATGAATTCTGGCAGGAGATTCTGCTGGCGCAGGTATTGCTCGAGCTCTGCGAAACTGGTGAACTTACTGATCTGCTCGCGATGCTTGTCGGTATACTTGAAAGCGAAAGCATAGAGCTGGCTGATCGACTTGTTATAGTATGCCGAGACGTATGAGGTATCGCTTGGCACGAAGTGATCTGGCATGATGCCACCACCGCCATAGACGACGCGACCACCTACGGTCGTGAACTTCAGCGAGTCGGCCAGATGAATCGAATCCTGATTGTAGAACTCTCCGCGCTCGTAGCGATTGATCAGATCCATCGCATAATCCGCACCCTCTCCCATCGAGTAAGGCTTCTGGATGCAACGACCAGATGGCGTATGATAGCGTGCGATGGTGAGTCGGAGTGCCGAGCCGTCATAGAGGTCGAACTGCTGCTGCACCAGTCCCTTGCCGAAGCTGCGACGACCGACGACCGTAGCGCGGTCATTGTCCTGCAAGCCACCTGCGAAGATCTCACTGGCCGAAGCCGACCACTCGTCGATCAGTACGACGACAGGATCTGTCTGGAAGTTGCCATGACCATCGGCCACATTGTCACGACGTGGCTGCATACGGCCTTCGGTATAGACGATGAGCGCATCCTTTGGCAGGAACTCATTGACCATGGCACAGCAGACCTCCATGAAGCCACCGCCATTGCCACGGAAGTCGAGCAGATAACCCTTGGCTCCACGTGCCTTGAGTGCGATGAGTGCATTGAAGAACTCTGTATAGGTGTTGCGACCGAAGTTATCGACCTTGACATAGCCGATGTTCCCCTCCATGTACTGAGCCACGACGCTGTTGACAGGGATGTCGCCACGCGTCACCTCGAATGTCAGCAGATCCTTCGACGTGTTGCGACGGATGCCGAGCTTGACCTGGCTACCCTTCTCGCCACGCAGGGTCTTCATGACCTTGTCGTTATTGATGGTCTTACCGACGAAGAGCGAGTCATCGACCGTCACAATACGGTCGCCTGGCATGAGGCCGACCTTCTCTGAAGGACCGCCAGAAACGACCTGGATAACCATGATCGTGTCGTTCTGGATATTGAACTGAATACCGACGCCGCTGAAGCTACCCTCCAGCTGCTCGTTCACGCCATTCAGCTCTTCGGCAGGGATGTACATAGAGTGAGGATCAAGTTCCTCAACGATGGTAGGGATGGCGTCCTCTACGAGCTTCTGCAGGTTGAGCGTATCGACATAACGGTCACGCAGCAGGTCGAAGAGATACGACAGCTTGGCCGAAGCCTCGGTGCTGGAGATGCCATCTGCAGAGGAACCTGCAGCCGCATTGTTCTGTGGCTGATATTGTGGCAGCGCGTTCATCAGACGCGACTCACCGATGCGAATACCCACCCAGAGCATCAAGGCGATGCCCATGGAGACAATCAGAGGGATCCAGTATTTTTTCATGCTTATTTTCTGCGAATTGTTTTTGTCCGAACAGGATTACTGCTGCTGTTCGAAGATCTTGATAGCACCAGTAGCAGGCGTGAATGACGCGCTGCATGGACGCTTCTTATCAGTAAACTGCGACTGTGGCAACTGCTCTACACGGCCGAACTGTGAGAGGTAGATATCTCCCTCGGCGAGCTTGTCCTTCGTATCGAGCAAAGTGACATGCGCCTTGCCAGGGACACAGAAGGCAATGCCATTCTCTGTACGCTTCTTGACCTTGACGCCAGGGATGATCTGCTCACGGTTGTCCTCAGTGATCTGGAGCGAGATGTAGTAAGGCTCACCGGCATAATCATCGTTATCGACATAACCCAAGTGCTTTGAGAAGCGGAAAGCCAAGTCGCGCGAAGTCTCACGCGTAGGGACGTAGGTATAGTTATGTGTCTGCTGGGTCTTGGTGGTCGTACCCACGAAAAGCGTCATCAGCGCCTCCTCCTGCGCAGAGAGATTGTCGAGCATCAGCTGCAGCGATGCGCCATCACCTGGCATATTGTCAGCCTCGCCCTTGATGAGGAGGCTACGGCTCTCACGGATGCTGAAGATCTCCTGTGCGACGAGCTCTGCCTGCTTGAGCTTGCTGCCTGCCTTGAGGATCTCACCCGTCAGTACGTCACTGGCCTTATAAGGAGCCTTTCCTGTCAGCTCAATAACCTTTTCGTCTGGCAATGCCACCAGTTCCTGAGGCTCACGGTTGATGGAGCAGAGGCAACGGTCATTGGTCAGATAGAACGTAGGGAGCGCACCTTTCTCAGAGAAGTTAATATGATAGTTACGCGCAGAGTCAGCTTTGGCTACTGGCTGCATAGAGATGCTCAGGATCTCCCAGAGGCTCTGATCGGCCTGCACAGCGTCACGGATGCCCAGGAACTTCTCTGCATAAGCGGCAAACGGACCTGCTTCGGTCTTCGCGCACGTCGACTCTACCGAGATGACGATAGCGGTAGTAGGGAGATTGTAGGTGATGCCATAGGTGAGGTTATCGCCAATGGTCACCTGCTGCACTTCCTGCGCCTGCAGAGTGGCAGCGGATATGAGGGTGGCAGCGAAGGCTGCACTCAGTTGCTTAAGCATAATATATTATATAATGTATTACGATTCGTTTAGGAAAGAGGACTATTGCTTCGAGAAGCTATCCGTAAACAAAGTACGGTTGAGAATGCTTCGTCCCAGTGTAACCTCATCTGCATACTCGATCTCATCGCCCACCGAGACGCCACGTGCCAGCGTCGTGATACGCACGTCTGGGAAGGCTGCCAGCTTGCGGAAGATGTAGAAGTTGGTCGTATCGCCATCCATCGTCGTAGAGAGCGCCAGGATCACTTCCTTGATCGGTTCGATGGGTCGTCCCAGTTCGTCATAGCCGCCTTGCCGCGAAGCCTGGATACGCTCCACGAGGCTGTCGATCTGCAACTGGTTCGGACCGATGCCATCCATCGGAGAGATCAATCCTCCGAGGACGTGATAGAGGCCGTGGAACTGATTGGTCTGCTCGATAACCATCACCTCCTTGACATTCTCCACCACACACACCGTAGTAGCGTCGCGCTTCGGACTGGCACAGATACTGCAGATGTCGGAGTCAGAGATGTTGTGGCAGCACTTGCAATACTTGACCTCCTGACGCAGTCGGATGACCGACTCTCCCAGTCGCATAGCCCGCTCTGGCTCCTGACGCAGAAGATGCAGCACCAGTCGCAATGCCGTCTTACGGCCAATGCCAGGGAGCTTCGAGAACTCGTCGACCGCATTGGTGAGCAGAAGACTCGGGAGGTTAGTATTTACCATAATCCTTACGTGCACGATCCAACGCTCTGCGATCCTCCTTGTCCTTGATAGAGTCACGCTTGTCAAACTGCTTCTTACCCTTACAGAGGGCAATCTCCAGCTTGGCAAGGCCATTGTCGTTGATGAAAAGACGGAGAGGGACGATGGTCAAGCCTGGCTCCTTCGAATCATTGGCCAAGCCACGCAGCTCACGGCGCGTCAGCAGGAGCTTACGGTCGCGATGCGCATTGTGATTGTTATAAGTGCCATAGAAATACTCTGCGATGTAGATATTCTTCGACCAGAGCTCTCCTTTATCGAATATACAGAAGGAGTCAGTCAGGCCCGCCTTACCGGCACGCAGCGACTTGATCTCGGTACCAGTCAGCACCATACCGGCCTGGAAGGTATCGAGTATCTCATAGTCAAACGTCGCGCGCTTATTGCGGATATTGACTGCATTGGGGTTCTTCACCCCCTTCTTCTTACTGTTTGCCATTCAAAAAGTGTATTAGTGCTGCATGATCTGCAGTAGCTTGATGGTCAGGGCAGGCGAGAAATAGATGATCAAGAATGCGACGAAGCAGAATCGCCAGCTATGATTGGCCGGGATGCGCACGATCGTCGTCATGCCTGTCCAGATAATATATACGAGATAGTAGTCGGCCAGATGCACAAAGGCAATGCTCGGAATCAGCGCGCTGGCTATCTCGACCAGCACCAGATAGCTGGTACTGTAAAACACGAAGAGATGGAGTCGGTCCTGATCAGGATTCTTGAGGCCGAAGAAACTCGTAGGGAGCAGTTCCTTGAGCAGGAACATCGCCAGATAGGGTCCGATGAAGAACCCTACCAGTGATGGTACCATCGTAGTCATTCCCTCCTGCAGGTTGAAACCGCTATCGCGGGAAATACCAGCAGCGACGAAGATGAAGAGCGACATGAAGCCCAGCAATGGCCAATAGTAGTTGGTCATCATATACTGAGGCTTGGCCTCCTGCACATCTTCCTTGCAGAGATGACTCCACGTCTCCTCTGGCTGTGTCACCAGCAGGATCAGATATTTGACAATATATTTTGCCTTATCCATATCAATCCTCAAGACTGTGAACTACGAGGCCTGAGCGAAGCTTTGGCTCAAACCAAGTGGTCTTAGGAGGCATGATGTTGCCACTGTCGGCAATGGCCATGAGCTGATCCATCGACACTGGATAGAGGGCCAATGCGACACGCATCTCGCCGCTGTCTACACGGCGTTTGAGCTCGCCAAGGCCACGCAGACCACCCACGAAATCGATACGCTTGTCGCGGCGCAGATCCTTGATGCCGAGTACCTGGTCGAGGATGAGGTTGCTGCTCACGCTGACGTCAAGCACGCCGATCGGATCGTTGTCATCGTAGGTACCTGGCTTAGCTGTGAGGCTATACCACTCACCGCTCAGATAGAGGCTGAAGTTATGCAATGCCGTAGGACGATACTCCTCAGCACCCTTCTTCTCGACCTCGAAGTTCTCTGCCAACTTAGCGAGGAACTCCTCGTCGGTCAAGCCATTGAGATCCTTCACAACACGGTTGTAATCCATAATCTTGAGCTGCGATGCTGGGAAGCAGACAGCGAGGAAGAAGTTGTACTCCTCGTTGCCTGTATGGTTAGGATTCTGCTGAGCACGCTCCTGTCCTACTCGTGCAGCAGCAGCTGTACGATGGTGGCCATCGGCGACATACAGATATGGGATAGCAGCGAAAGCCTCAGTGATCTCTGCGATGAGCGCTGGCTCGTCGATCACCCAGAACTCATGGCCGAAGCCTTCTGCCGAAGTAAACTTCTCGGTGCTTGGCTTCGATGCTGTCTGCTCGATGACCTTGCCCAATACGTCATTGTCTGGGAATGCGAAGAACACAGGTTCCATGTTAGCCGAGAGGCAGCGTACGTGCTTCATGCGATCCTCCTCCTTGTCAGCACGAGTGAGCTCATGCTTCTTGATGACGCCATTGAGGTAGTCATCGACGTTGGCAGCTACAACGAGGCCATACTGGGTGCGGCCCTGCATCGTCTGGCTGTAGAGATAGTATACAGGCTTCTCGTCCTGCTTGAGCCAACCCTGAGCCTTGAACTTGGCGAACTGCTCTACTGCTGCATCGTAAACCATAGGATCATGCTCGTCGGCAATAGGATCGAAGTTAATCTCAGGCTTGATAATATGATAGAGTGACTTCTCGTTACCCTTACACTCGTCGTAAGCTTCCTGCGAAGAAAGCACATCGTAAGGACGTGAAGACACAATAGGTGCTAATTCTGGCGAAGGGCGGAGGCCCTTGAAAGGTCTAACTTTTGCCATGGGTATTATGTTTTAATTGTTTTCGTATATTCTAAAACTAGTAATTTGTAATTAGTAATCATAAATTAACAATTCGCCAATTACTTCAAGTATCTCTTGATCATCATATTCACCTTCCGCAGCGACAGCGGATTGGTGAGCAGATAACGCGCTCCGTACTGCTGCACCTGCTTGTGCAGCGAACGCTCAGCGTAATCCGATGAGACGATGATCGGGGTCTCAGGATGCAGCGCCGACATCTGACGTATCAGCTCAGACGTCATCAGCTCTCCTGGCAGATTATTGTCCAGGAAGACAATGTCCGGATCGAGCTTCCGATACTCCTCAAGCAGCGTGTCGGTCGTATTGCAGATACTCACGTCGAAGAGATGCTGGTTCTGATACAGTTCCGCATCGTCCGTCAGTCCGATCAGCACGTGTGGCAGCATGGAGCGACCCGTCGTCTCCTTGACGAGCTCCTCGTCTCTGGCTGTAGTCAATTCCTGAGGCTCCTTGTTGCTCTCATCCTCGACAAAGCTGGTAGCATTCCTTGCATTGACCGGCAGCAGGATCACGTATTGTATCTGTCCCTGTTCCTGTCGTCGCACCTGCAATGTACCATAGAGACGCTTCACGATCAGTCGGCAGACGCTCAGGCCGAGGCTCATCTCGGAGTTCTGTTCCATCTGCATACCCTCCGGTCTGCTGAGCACCGACAGACGCACAGACTTCTTATCAGGTGTCAGGTTATAGCTGATGGTCACACAGCCACCATTCTGCACGATACGCTGTGGTGTCACCAGATTCTCCAGCAGCACATCCAGCAGTTTGTCATTGATCACGATCTGCTGGTTGTCATACAGGTTACTGAAGTAGATCTTGAGCGATGGGCTCTTGAGCGAATAGATCTGCTGCAGCTCTGCCAGATGTTCCCAGAGCGACAGGTTGCGGATCTCCTGATCTTCTGCAAACGCATTGTCACCGACAAACTGGCGATACTTGTCTGTCAGCTCCACGATACGCGTTGCCTGAGCTGCCAAATCCTGCACCAGCATCATACGATCCTCATGGTTGCTGGCATCACCCTTTCCGATGAAGGTATTGGTGCTCTCGGCCAACGAGCGGAGGAAGGTTCCCATCTCCTGCATCACACCTGCACAGTAGTCGGTCTTCTGTCGCGCTGTTTGCAGCTGATGCTCCTTCTGGCTGATCAGCTTGCGCTGTGCACGATAGCGCTCATCGAGGTTGATGGCTACGCCACGGACGTAGGTCGGACGTCCCAGACGGTCACGTGTGACGGTCTTGCCGCGGAAGCCGAACCATTCGTACTTTCCCGATGCCGCTTTTCCGTCTGGCATGAGCTCTGCAGCGACGTTGAGTCGGAGATCGACCTCAAACATCTTGTCCGAGCGGTATAATGGCGACGTATGACGCACCAAAACTTTCTGAATATCATCAGGATGCACACGCTCTAGCATGGTATCCAACTTGATGTTCTTCGATCGGTCGTCAAGCCATAGGCTATTCAACGAAGGTATCCCGAAGCGTACTTTTTGCTCCGGGATATACCATTCCCAAACATAAGTTTGGCACTCGTTCAGGAAGGAATCAAAGTCGTTGAATCCTTTTTTCATTAATTTACACGGAAACGGTCAATGCCGTCCTTCAAGAAGCCGCATGACTGCTTAGCTGCTG
>JAZRVB010000174.1:0-8701 GCA_045598885.1 Bacteroidales bacterium | reverse complement strand
GAATTAAAAAATGAAAGAATTCCTGCTGTAGTGATTACAGCGTCTGCTCCTGAAGGCAAGCCTCGCATCACGGTGAGTGATAAAGGTCCGGGTATTCCTGCCGACAAGCGCGAAGAGATCTTCCTGCCATTCTATACCTCTAAAACCAGCGGCTCGGGCATCGGTTTGGCACTCAGCCGTCAGATTATGAACCTGCACAAAGGCTCGCTGACTTGTTCGAGCAATGAGACGGGAGGCGCGATGCTTATCCTGCAATTCTAAAATAGTTTTCATAAATTATGGCATCGTTGTCACGGTACCGTGACAACGATGCCATAATCTTCGCATATCTTCCACGGTACCGTGATAACGATGCCACGACCTTCGCATATCTTCCACGGTACCGTGGCAACGATGCCATAATCTTCGCATATCTTCCACGGTACCGTGATAACGATGCCATGATCTTCGCATATCTTCCACGGTACCGTGACAACGATGCCACGACCTCAGCATATCTTCCACGGTACCATGGAAGATATGCCGAGTGTAATAATGATAATTATTCGCTCTTCACCACACTTGCCGGCTCAATTCGCGAGATTCTCCAAATTTGCACCCCCACAGTCAGCGCCACGAATGCGGCCATCAGCAGGAAGATGCTGCCGTAGAAAAGGAAACCGAAGTCAAAGATCTCGCGGATACCAGTTTCTTCTCCAGTGTTGAAGAGGATAAACGTCAATGAGAAAGCTATGGTCGCTGTGATGAGTAACAATACGATATAGAGCCGTGCAAAGCTGGCAGCAATGTGGCGAGCCTTGGCACCATTGATCTTGCGGATGGCCATTTCCTTACGTCGCATGGCAGTATCCATGGTGATGGCAGAATAGATACCCAACAGTGTGATGATGAGTGCGATGCCGGCGAAGAGCCAGAAGAGGCTAAGGAACTGGCGCATGTCCTTGTCTCGATTGCGAATATATTGCTGCAGCGACTCAAGTTCTATGACGGTCTCGCCATTGATTGTCGCTCCTCCATGCTTGCGTAAAACTTCACAGAGTTCACGGTTCAGTTCTTCGGCCTTGCCAGGATAGCTCTTGACATAGAACTGGCCAAAGGTTACCGGATAAGCAAGATAGATGCCCCCACGATCATACATTTTGGAGCTACTCATGTTGATGCACGACTTCTGTAGCAGATCGTCTATCACACCTACGATGGTAACGTAGCGCAAAGGACTTTCTGGATCGAATTCTTTGCTCGGATCATAGAAACGAGAAAGATTAACGAAAGGTAACAGATCGAGCTGATCACCTACGTCAAGATGCCAGCGATCTACAAATTTCTGATCGACAAGAATCTCATCGGCTTGCTCAGCAAAGCGGCCTCGCAGTAATGGCACATTGAGGAACGTGAGGACATCCTTCTCGCACGTTGCCTGACTAACCTCGAGCGTATCACCCTGTGCATTGAGCACCCTCATGCCATGCCAGGCAGGAAACTCAAAACCATGAAAATAGGGACCTACGGCAGCAAGATCCTTGACCGAAGGACGTGCCCGTAATTCTGATTCAAGTTCATCGCGCATCTGCTGACCGTCGAAACTCAATGGCAACATCAGTATCTCCTCTTTTTCCTGCGGGGTGAGCCATGGGAGCTGCGCCTTCTCGTTGGTGCGGATCTGCATAATCAAAGCACCCAACAAGGTGATGAAGATGAAGCCGATCAGCATCTGCCACCCCATCAGTATATTACGACCGATGTGACGACCGGGACGACGGCCTGTAGAGGTCTTCATCGACTCCTGCAGCGAATCCTTGCGGATGCGTGCCACAGCCAGCCATGCCACCACGAATCCGATGAGGAGCAATACACCCAGATGCATGGCTGTCTGGCGAAGCATCTCGGTAGTATCGAACACAAAGTGCTCACCATCAATGCGCAAGTCGAAAAGCGGAGCGCAGAGCTTGACGACGACCAGTGTGGCGATACCCACGATGAGCAACGTGACAATGACCTGTGTGCTGACCATTGCCCAGAGGTCGCGGGTATGAGCACCATGTGCACGACGCAGAGTGTACTCGCGGCGGCGCATCATGATGCTGCTGATGAGCAGGTGGAAGAAGTTGCTCAAGGCCGAAAGCAGAATGAGCAAACCTGGCAGCAAGATGATGAGGAGGATGAGGAAGAAGACCCCATAGCTATCGTATACTCGCTCGACATCGAATACTTTGTCGGCTGTGAGGTTTAGTGTTTCTGTCCTGTCATAGTCCTGATATTGTGAAGCTTCTATATGCATGGCCTCGACCTTGGCCATGAACTTGTCAAGGTCAGTTCCTTGGCGCAGCAGGATGCGTGGCTCGAAGCAGTAGATGTGCGACATTTCGGGTCCTGTCAAGCGGAGTGTACCATCGGTATCGTTCATCACCCAAGCGGTGTGCGAACCGAAGGGATTGATGGTATTGTTGTAAGGCATGTCCTCCACCACAGCTTGTACGGTATAGGTAGGTGTGGCAAAGACATCGGCCGAATACTGCTTGCCGCCCATCGAGGTGAACTGCTCACCGATGGCCTTCTCTGCACTGCCGAAGATTTTGCGTGCCCACGATTCGGTCATCACGAAGCTGTTGGTCGAATGTTCGGCAGCATGCCAGCTACCCGCTAAGAGGTGCGGATTGTAGATGTGGCGCAGGGTGGTGTCGCACTCAATGGTAGTGAGTTCGAAGTTCTGGTCGAGCGTCTCGTTGTGATAGGTAGCCGACTCGCGGACAAAGCGGAAGTAAGCCTCCATCTCTGGGAGTTTCTCCTCCAGGCCCTCAAAGGCAGTCAATGGTACGCTATGGATATTGTGGCCCTGATGAAGTCCCAGCACGCGATCATGATTATCATAGTAGGTGTCCATGTTCGACATTCCATGTACAAAATACATGCAGATGCCGAAGCAGAAGAACGCCACGGCAAGGCCGACAATGGAGAACAGCGACTGGAACTTGTTGCGCTGTAGATTGCGAAAGGCGAGGGTTATATAATGTTTGATCATAGCTTATCTACCAACTTACTATTAGCATAGGTAACCAATCCTCCCCATTAAGGGGGAGGTGTCCCCTTGTGGGGCGGAGAGGGTCTGCTTCTTACATCTCTACTTTCTCTACCACCTGTCCATCAAACAGATTGACAATGCGGTCAGCATACATAGCATCCTTCTGCGAGTGGGTCACCATGACGATGGTAGTGCCATCTTTGTGGAGTTCTGAGAGGAGTTCCATCACCTCATGGCCATTCTTTGAGTCGAGGTTACCTGTTGGCTCATCGGCCAGGATAAGCGTAGGCTTTGACACTACGGCACGAGCGATGGCTACACGCTGCTGCTGACCGCCAGAGAGCTGCGCAGGGAAATGCTTGGCACGATGACCGATAGCCATACGTTCCATGGCATCCTGGATGCGCTTCTTGCGTTCACTCTTTGGAAGACCCATGTAGAGCAATGGCAGCTCGATGTTCTCCTCCACGTTGAGATCTTCGATGAGGTTGAAGGCCTGGAAGACAAAGCCTAAGGTACCCTTGCGGATGTCGGTACGCTCTGACTCAGACTTCTTGCTCACATCCACGCCATCGAGCAGATACTCGCCACTGGTAGGATTATCGAGCAAGCCTACGATATTTAATAAGGTAGATTTGCCACAACCTGAAGGACCCATGATGGCTACAAACTCGCCTTCTTCGACGTTTAGGTTAACACCGTTCAATGCCACTGTCTCAACAAGCTCAGTGCGGAAAACCTTCTGGAGGTTCTTGATTTCAATTTTTGCCATAATATATAATTCTTTAATAATTGTTCTTATTTTTCTCCGTCAAAGGAAATCAAAGTAAATCATTCCTAATTTATTTCGGTCTTTTGATAGAGTATTATTCATAGAAATAAATATAGTCAACTTGTAGTAATCACTCCCCTCCCTTGTGGAGGGGCTGGGGGAGGGTCTTCTTTATTCACTCTTCACGACACTCGCAGGTTCGATGCGTGAGATTTTCCATATCTGTACCCCCACCGTCAGCGCCACAAATACCACCACGAGCAGGAAGATACCCAGATAGAAACCGAAGCCATGATTGAATGTCGTCAGGAAGTTCGAAGTCACAATGCCATCAATCAGAAGGTATGCCAGCGGGAAGGCAATGGCTGCGGCAATGACGAGCAGACGCACATAGAGCCGGGTAAAAAGCATGGCAATGTGACTCGCCTTGGCTCCATTGATCTTGCGGATTGCCATCTCCTTGCGCCGATAAGTGGTATCGACCGTGATGGCCGAATAGATACCCAGCATCGCAATGGCCAATGCAATGAAGCAGAAAAGCCAGAAGATAGGGATGAACTGTGTGATGCCTTCAAACTGACGGTCGATATTATGCTTGAGTGTATCGAAATCCATATCCATAGGGAGGCCAGCCTTATCGCGAACATCTTTGGCCAACTGTTTAACTTTTTCAATCGTACCCGGACGACACTTGACCCAATAATAATAACCATTCGGACTAAATGTGAAGATTCCAGGATCAGGTTCCATAGTGCCTGTCACATTATGATTGAAGTCGGTCATGCGGCAATCTACGACACCTGTTATAGTGTAATCATGATTTTGATACACCTCTTCCTGTCCACCCAGATCGTTATATCGGAAGTAATGTGTCACAATAGTAATCTGATTACCCAACTCCAGATGATAGCGCTCAAGGAAGTCAGGATCTGCCATAACTTCGTCCTCCTGGTGAGCCCATTCTCCCATGAGCAATGGGATATTGAGGAACTCGAACTGTTGCTGGTTCAAACGCATAGATGATATCCTGAGGGTATCGCCACGTTGGTCGATTATATACTCCTTCCATCCGCTCATGAAAGGAGAGTAATTGTAACTTGTGGCGAAACGCTCGACATCAGGTGATGCACTCAGCTCGGCATTGAGAACACTTCCGGCATCAGCTTTTTCTGGATTGTACATATTGAAGAGCAGGATATTCTCCTTGTCCGCCTCAGAGAACTGCGGCAAGGTAGATTGCTGGTTCTGACCCAACTGAAGATAGACAGCCGCCAGTATCGCAATAAAGAAACACCCGACCGCCAACTGCCAGCATAGCAGGATATTGCGCAGGATATGACGGCTCGGACGAACTCCCGTAGATGTCTTCATTGCCTCTTGCAACGAGTCACGACGAATACGAGCTACAGCCAGCCATGCCACCACAAAGCCGATGAGGAGCAGAATGGCGATGTGCTCAAGGTCCTGCACTAGCATCAGGTGAGAATCGAAGGTGATAAGATTGCTGTTCACATTGAACTGAAGCAATGGAGCCACAATATTTATGATGAGGAACGAAGCAAGTCCCACCAACAACATCATCACAATGACCTGCGTGCAGACCATTAGCCAAAGATTTCTGGTGTGAGCGCCATGGGCACGACGGAGGACATACTCCCTACGGCGCATCATGATATTGCTGAGCAACAGGTGGAAGAAGTTACTGAGAGCAGAAAGGAGAATCAGTAACCCCGGCAATAGGATGATAAGTGATATAACGGAGTAGCCGAACCAGAAACCAATCGTTCCACCTAAAGCCTCCTCATTTACAGGTGAGATTACAGCTGGCCGTGTGGCTTTGACCACTGCTCCATGAAAATAGGAAGAAGAGAGCGAGAGCTCCAGCTGGTTAATGGCAGTCTTCAGTTGCCCGCGACTGTAACCCTCTTTTGCCATGACATAGTACTTGAGCAAATCATCTCTCTGTCTGATATCGTTGAACATATATCCACCTATATTTGACATAAAGGCAAGTGTATTGCTTTGAGGAAGATCTTCGACCACCGCACGAATGATAAAGTTGAAGTTGTTGATGAACAATGACTGACCGATGGCGGCTTCGGCTGAGCCAAAGCAACGCCTAGCACAACTCTCACACATCGCGAAACTGTTTTCTGACTGAAGGGCATCGTTCCACGAACCAGCGATGAGCCTTGGATTGAACATGTGATGGAACGCAGTATCGGCTATGATATAATGGATCTGCAGAGATTGATAATCCTCGCCATATTGGAAGTAGCCGTATCTGTCAGGCTGTAAGCTGCAAACAGATTCTACCTCTGGGAGTTTCTTGATCTTCTCCAGTTCCTCATCATTAAGATCTATATTGTCGAGCATATAGTCTGTGCTGATAAGATTTACCATGCGCTCATGATTGGCTGCCCACTCGTCAGGAGAAGTCAATGCATGCACGAAGTAAGCAAACAGACCGAAACAGAAGAAGGCTACGGCAAGACCAATAATAGAGAACAGCGTCTGAAACTTATTACGCTGCAGGTTGCGGAAGGCGAGGGTTATATAATGCTTGAACATATCTTAAATTAGGGATTCTCAATGATGATTAGTTTTGTTTTCGTGATGCAAAGATGATGATTATTTCATAAAAAAAACCTCAAAAGAGCCGAAATCGACTTTTTGAGGCTGAAAGTGTCCAAAAATTTGACACTCATCAGAGGAATCGCATGCGGTCGGCCAGCTGGAGGAAGTAGTCGTTGCTCCAGATGTCGAGTGCCGATTTGTCATCGATATAATTAACAACATCTGCCTTGACGGCATCTATATCTGTAGAGGCAAGTTTCTCTTTGAGTAATGTCATGAAGGACTGCTGATCCACGTCATTCCCACTAAATTCTCGTATTCTGGCTTGCAGATGCTTGAAATCGAGAGGTACATTATATCGGACATACCACTCAAAATCGAACCAGTCTCTTCCCTTGATGCGTCTTTGCCAAGCACGATAAACTAATGCATGCATCTTGCCAGCATACAAGTCAGGAAGTGTAAAGCAACGCGTCATAAACGTATAAGGCAGCATCAGCATCTTCTGCTCTGTACTGAATTCAAGAGGAGGATCGGTATCGAGCTCAATCTTTACCTTCACGGTTTTCTTAGTTGTGAACTTGATATCGTATGCCTCAGTATTCTCTTTGAGGAAAGCTGATTCTACTCGTCCGAAGATCTTCTTGTCTTTCTTTACGATACTCACTTCATGTCCTGCCAACTGAAATTCCTCAATGATGGCAGGAAAGTAATCTTCGATGTGTATATCATCACGCTTTTCTATAAGCGAGAAATCCATATCCTCAGAAAACCGAGGTAAGTTATGGAACAAACGCAAGCAGGTGCCGCCATAGAAGGCTGCATGATCGAAGAATCCACCTCGATGAAGTCCTGCAAGTGCTATCTGCTGCATCACCTCCTGTTCGGCATTTGGTGTGGCTGTAGATGGGCCCTGTGGGTATCTGGCCAGCATCTCATCGTATGTACTCATCTTCTGATTATTTTTATAAGGTTGTTAAGGATTGCGGTCTTACGGCCAGTTTTTGCACACGCTTCGACGATTGAGACATCAAAGTCTTTCAAAGCATCAGTATCAAAGCGTATGTCCTCCTCTAAATATTGCTCTAGTCTTATGAGTGATTGCTCTGGCACATAATTATCTGAAAGGATTGTGTCACATAGGGCTTTCTCTGGCGTCGCAATTAGACTATTGCAACCATTCTCCTCTTCCATCCTTACTCCGATAGGGAAATAAGCCTTAGGAACTTGCATAAAAGAGAACGATCCAATTGACGTATCAAAGCTTCGAGACCTTTTGGTGGTTACCGAAGTCATCAGGAATACACGCTCAGGAATAAGTCCATACCAACGCAATGCCCATTGCAGAGAGACATAAGATGGTCCATAGAGATGGTTGGCACATAATTTACTATCGATAGACTTTCCTGAGACAGCTTCATTGACAACATAAAGGCCTCTTTTCAGTCGTATCAATTCTCCGCTTTTTTCCAAAGCTTGTATTCTTTTTTCTGGAGCGGATAGATTAGGGAAGCATGACATCAGCGTCCCCATTTGAATAGGAATCTGGCCAAACTGCTGTAGAGGGTTCTTTATCATATCGCTTATAACTTTGCTGCAAATATATGAATAATTGCACAGAAAAGGAAGAAAAATTTCCTTTTCTGTGCAATTTTATATATATATCTATTGTATTGACAATTCTGCAGAGCAAACTAACCAATCCTCCCCATTTATTTCAAGATCACCACTTCCGCATCCCCCAGTTTCTCATATCCCGTCGTAATCACACGATCCCCAGCTTCGAGACCTCCAATGATCTCATATTGCGAAGGGTTCTGACGGCCGATGCTGATTGGGGTCTTGATGGCTTTCTTGCCAGAAGCATCGAGCTTATAAATCCACTGGCCGCCAGTATTCTGGTAGAAATCGCCGCGAGGGATGACGAGCGCTTCTTCGGCCTTGCCGAGTTCAATCTGCACGCGATAGGATTTGCCGACGCGGATGTTCGATGGTCGCTCCTGCTCGAAGACAAGATCGATGTCGAAACTGCGGTTGCGCACCTCAGGGACTACCTTGGTGATGTGCAGTGGGAACTGCTCATTCTGGTACTTGATATTGGCAGGAAGACCTGAGGCGATACGGTCGATATAATACTCGTTGAGCGAAGCATGCACCTTATAATCAGTGAGGACTTTGATTTCTCCAATCTGCTCACCAGCTCCTACACGCTGACCGAGTGTAGCTGAGATGTAGCTCAGCTGACCGTCACAAGGCGCAAGTACCACGAGGTCATCCAGACGATCACACGAGCGCTTGTATTTCTTCTGCTCACGCTCCATGTCGCGAGCCAT
>JAZRVB010000173.1:0-54972 GCA_045598885.1 Bacteroidales bacterium | reverse complement strand
CTCGTCAGCATCTCAATTTTGAGATTGTCAAAGGTGGAAAGATTCAGCCGATTGACAAGACGAAATCCGTTCCTCAGATGATGAAGGAACGGCTCAATGCCCTTGGCATCAAGGATCCCAACGAAGGGAAACTTTCACCAGACAGACGTACGGTTGTCGAAATGATACTGGGTGGTAATCGTGAGCGTATGCTTGAGCTGGCTTTCGGCAATCAGGATTACGATACCGTCAGCCGCACGAAAGACCATAGCCATCTAAAGCGTATGCCCGAGATTGATGAGTGGGCAAAGGAAGTCTATGACTGGTGCTGCCGCCGTTGGGGCGAGGATAACATCCTGAGCTTTGTGGCGCACCTCGATGAGGTCAACCCTCATCTGCATTGCGTCCTGTTACCCGTCACCCCCGACAACAAGCTATCCTATCGCAAGGTATTTGTCGGAGAGAGCAACACCACTCAGGAATATCGTCAGAGGATGCTGGATCTCCACACTTCCTTGGCAGAGGAGGTCAATGACAAATGGGGCTTGTCCCGAGGCGATGACATCTACGAGACGCAATCCAAGCATCGTTCCACGGAGGAATACAAGCGAGACCTCTCACGGGAATGCAGCCTTCTGGAAAAACAGCAGTCAGCACTCGAAGAGTCTATTATGACCGGACGCGAGGAACTGGCTTCTGCCCGTACCAAAGTACGTGCGCTCACTACCATGGTCAGCAACAAGGCGCATGAACTGGAGGACACCGAACGAGAGCTTGCCAAGGTCAACGAAGCCCTTTCTCGTGGTGAGGGTGACTTAGGCAACCTTAACTATCGCAAACAGGTGCTGGAGGCAAAGATTGAGCAGATCAAGTCCGCTTTGGCAGACAAACGTGAGAAACTCGCTGAAGCAGACAAAGAATACCAGCGTGTCCGCAAGGCTCTGGCTGTAGCAACAGAACAGTTGCAGGAGAAGAAACAGGCTATTGCTCAGGCTGAACACCATATCCAGGCGCTTGGACTCCAAACGAAGGTTGCCTCACAATCCCTGCGAGCCAACTATGACTCTGTCATCAAGGCGGCTCTCTATGACAATCTGATTAGCGATTTTCAGCAGAAAGCGCCATTGCTCAGTACCGTCAAGGACCTCTTTGACGATACCGTCCTTCAGGATTTCTCCGTGGATGGAAAGAACCTCTTCACATGTACCTTGCTGCTTATGACAGGCATGATCGACAAGGCTACCAACTTTGCCCAGACGCATGGCGGTGGAGGAGGTGGTGGCAGTAAACTCCCTTGGCGAGGACGCGACAAAGACGAGGATGATATTGCATGGGCAAAACGCTGTGCCATGCTAGCGCGCAGTATGCTCAAGCCTCCTTCTGGTGCCAAGCGCAAGAGATAGTCATTCGTCTGTAGCCGTCAGGAGATCACCGCGAGTTAATCTTCTGAAACGAAAAAGGACTTATAGCCATGAGCCTGATTGCTCCGTGACTATAAGTCCCTACCTTTGCACTCACTTTTCCCGAAAGTACAAACAAAATCACTTATCCATATGAAGAAATTTATGACACTCGTTGCAGCTCTCTTTGCTGCCGTCAATATGAATGCTCAGACACCATCCACTACTACCGAGTGGGGAACTAACTGGTTTATCGGAGCACAGGTTGGCGCATCAGTCTATGTCGGCAAACCTCTTGGCTGTGGCGATGCCTTCGACCGTATCTCTCCCAATATACATGCATATGCCGGCAAGTGGTTCACACCAGCCGTTGGCGCGCGTATCAATTACCAGGGCTTCGAGCTCAAGGATTGCAGTCTTGATAACATGTCCTTTCAGAGCTATCATGCTGATCTGATGTACAACATTTTGTCTTATCGTTATAATCGTGCCAACGACCAGCGATTTGACATCGTACCTTTTGCAGGATGTGGACTCATCCATAACAGCGACCTGCATCGAAGCGATTTCTCTCTCAACTATGGTATTCAGGCAAAGTATCATTTGAACGACCGTCTTCATCTGACTGCAGAAGCCAGTGGTCTCACCACCTTCCAGCAGTTCGATGGTCATGGAGCTTCAGACAAGTTGGGGGATCATAAGTTTGATGTAAGCTTAGGTCTTGTTGTCAATCTCGGCAGGGTGGGTTTCCATAAGGCAAAGTCTCAGCCTATTGCCTACAAGGATCTTGACAACACCTGCAAGTCTCAACCAGCGTCTCAGTGAGGATCGGGCCGACTATATCGCAGATCAACTCATGACACTTGGCATGAGTTCAGATCACATAGAGTTACAAGCCCTTGGTGGCATCGAGGAGTTCACACCTGTTGCCAACAACCGTTACTGCAAGATACAACTGATACCTCTCTAACTTCAGCATAACTTTTTCTCAGCGACTGGAATTGTGTTTTTCATTTTGTGAGTTCTTTGGATTTTGGGGCGATGACTATCGCCTGTTTTGCCAAAGACAACATCGGGGCGGCTCGTGATGAGTCGCCCCGATTATCGTTTTTTATTCTGGTAATATAGGCATTCCTAACTTCTCAAAGAAAATCTGGTTGCGCATTTTTGCATCATCAATCACCTTCTTGAAGCTCTTTATTTCTATGTATGCATTGTATTTTGCGTTATACCCAAAATAACATTGTTTGTCCGGTCCAAGTCGCAAATCTGCGAAATCAGCAAATTCTCTCAACTTTGGAGTCAAGTCTGCCACAATGTAGATGTATACAGGTGTATTATTTTTATCAACCTCAATAGGTTCTAAACCATCAGGAAGTTCGTACTTACCATCTAGAATTTTACCAGCATATTGCAAAGCTTGGAAAATTGGGTTTTCATCCATTGGGTAGTTAGTTCGCTTAGGTCTCTTAAATTCCACTATTGCGATTGGTGACGTTATAGAATTGTTTCCATTCCTATAAAATAGTCCACTTTCATAGAAGATGGCGAGATCGGGTTCCTTATGATCAACCTTGGATATCACCTTATCCGAAGCAATGTACTGAGTAAAATTGAATCGCTCATCAAGTAACCACAAATTGTTTTCATTATAATCTATCTCTCTATCGTCCTTAATCATAGGGAAAATTAGATTGTGCATTTCGCTTTCAAGATGTGGCTTTCCATTTTCAAGTCGCCTTCTTAATTCGTCAAACAACTTGATTACTTCTCGTCTTTGACAAACATAATGTGCCAGGTCATTCTTTTGGCTTTCTGTTACTAGTGAAAGAATCTCCTGCACTTCTGATTCAAAATCTTTAGCTTCTTCTTGGGTATTATCTTTTGTTTGCTTATCAGTTAGTTCCTTTATGGCAATTCTGGCCTTACGCTCATTCTCGAACTTAATCTTTTGAAACATCATTTCGAGTTCAAAATCAGAAATATCAACAGGCATGTCATCCATGTTAACATTCTTTAGATACGGCTTGTTCCATGGAGCAGAAGAGAATACATAATGGTTTACTTTTTCCTTCTTCGCAGAGAAACGTTGATCTATTGCTTCGCAGAAAAATTCTTTGGCGACGTTTGCAGCTTCTCTATATATCGTTCTTTCTGACAGGTCAAAAAGGCAATCTTCGTCTTTCCCGAAATTAAATGTTTCTCGGTCTGTAGAAACATTATCATCAAGATATTCGCCTTGAACATACACCTTAACCATATAGTTACGCTGAATACCTTTCTCGTCTATCTCGAACATAGTTTCCTTAAATTCGGGAACAAACGAATGTAGCGTTGATTCTGTCACTTCACGCATATTTGCAGTTAAACAGATCTTATTAGTAATCGCCGAATAGTATATCTTGTAAACTTTGACAGAAAAATCGTATACACTCTTATCTCTTCCTGTTATTGTAATCTTCTTGGTTTCTCCAATCTGTTGAATAGGTGATTCTGGACCAACGTAATTATTGAGAACTATTGCATTTGACCCATCTTCCTCCCTAATTGTTATTATAGGCACGTGAGGACCGCCAACTGCGAAGAATGCCAATAGGCGTTCCACCAGTTTTCTCGCAATGACATCCAAACCTTTGTCCAAATCCTTTATTTTGATTGAGGATAAATGCAAAGTTGTTCCTGTGGACGTAGTATTATCAGATGATAGTTTTGTAGTATGTTCATTCTCTATAATCTCATCATTGTGTCCAAAATTAAAAGTGCGCAGATAAAACTCTCCATTGGGCTCATTTAAGAAGATGCTTTCAACCTCAACGTGATTGAAGTATTTGAGATACATAAATCGTCCAAATCCTTTTCCACCTTTGCTTGACTTCAAGCCACTTCTATAAGTGTCAAAAGACTCTCTGTTTGCAGCTGTAAATCCTTCGCCATTGTCTATTACATCGACTCCTATAATATCAGACATAACTTTCCCATTGCCCAAATCCATAGACATCTGGGAATCACGTTTGATGACAATATCTATCTTACCATCTGTTCGAGATGAATCAATAGCATCAATAGAATTACATACAGCCTCTATTATAGGGGTTAGACTTGTAGACCTTGTTCTTATGTCCTTGACAATTCGGTCAATATTTATCTTACTCATAATAATTATCTATTCATTGTTTATGCGAGCTTGCTCCTCTGTTTAGCCCTAATCGGCACGGAACTTGCGAAGTTGCCGACAACCTGTCATTTGACCAGGTTGGTATTAGGCTCCCAAGTTTCCTTCCCTTCCGTTATTTCAAGCGCAAGCGCATCGTCAAAGACAGTCTTTCTGACTTCTATAAGAGGTTACTTTGAATGCTTTTATTGGTTAATCTTGAATGTAACATGCAATAGTTTAATCTGTATAAACTACATCCCAAACACCTCTTAACTCAGGTGAATCTATAAGGTTGAACCTTTCTTTTTTTATCGCAAAACAAAGAAAATGAGAAGGACGACTCATACCTACATACATTACTTTTAGGGTATCCATAGTATCTTGTTCATTACCTTTATAGATTGTTCCTTTAATCTGCTCACCACATCTTTGAGATTCGTAATACCTTTTATAGAAAGTTTCAAGATATAAAGTAGCAACATGAGTTTCGCCCTTCACTGAATGTACTGTTGCAACCTCAATCTCAGTATTCCCATACTTACAGATGTTGGTTACAGATTTCTTAGCAGTTTGATTATTGAGAAGAGCATCATTTATAGTAACGAAATCTTTAGCCTCTGCTGATGGGGTTGCACCGAATAAAGCCAGCAGGATGTTATCAATATAGTGTATTATCTCCGAAATAAGTAATTGCTTATCCTTACTCTCATATACTTTTTTTATCCATCCCATCATCTTTTCTTTAAACCTATTTAACTCTCCATTTTGATCTAAGAGAGATAACAACGACGTTTTTGAATATCTTCGTGTACCATTTGTTATACCTGATAGATATATGTATTTAATAATAGCATTGATTATATTATCAGCAAAAGACTTTGGAGTGCTGTCGGGTGTAAAAGATAGGTAATGCACAAAAGAAGGCATCTCTATTTTTCTTGAAGTCAAGTCATGTTCAAAGGCAGGGAAATAGGAAGACAAACATAGATTACCCTCCTTCCCGGATTGTGCTCTCCATCCGATAGCCTTAATGTTAATTCTATTTAAGGGATCTTCTCGTCTCTTATTATTCGCGTATTCTTCGATACTGATAGGGTTGTCTTCCCCTATGGTTTGCGATTGCAACAGTTCTACAAACTTTGGCAATACGTCCTCCGCATTTACATAGACAAGTATCATAGGGCGCAAAGATGGAACATAGGGATTCCCGTTCAAACTGGAATTATCCTCAATACAGATTGTTCGCAATGGCTTTGCTATATTCTCCCCGAATCGATTACTAACGGTAATCTTTGATTGATTCTTCAAATCATCTACGCACTCTCCGTTATTATCTGAATTATTGAAAATCGCTTGGCAATAATCACCAAATCTTTGGACAATAACACGATTATCATCAAATACGTTGTTTATGAGATTTCTTTGTTGAGCATCACAGTCCTGCATCTCATCCACAAACATATAGTTAAATCTATTAAAAGAAATTGTTTTTTCTGTCGTTGCAATTTCTCTAATGTACTTAAATGCAATCTTATATGCATCATCGAAAGATAGGATACCTTCCCTATACAGTTCCTCTTTAAGATTTGTTATTGCCTTACCTGTTTTTGTTTCAAGACCAAGTGTTTTTTCTGCAATTACAACACTTTTATCATCCGACTTTATACTATCAAGAATTTCAATAGTTTTATTCTTGTACCATGAACGCGCATAAACTTTAATTATTCTTTTTTGTTCATTATTCAAAAGCTCTTCATTGTAGTCACCAGGTAAGAATACATAATAAATAATTCTTTTCCCCTTTGGAGCAATAACATTGGCTGACAAGAGCAAGTCCACCCCACCAAGGCTATTGATAGTATCTATATCTATACGATGCTCTATTGATTGAATTCTGCTATAAATATATTTGCCTAAATCTGAACCAAATGGTAAAGCGAAATACTTCTTAAGGAACATATTACGAGCGATATCATTATCTACAGTTTCAATATGGGAGCCGTAGTAATGAAATAAAGCTTGATCCGCGATGAATTTGTGCACAAAAGTTTGAATTGTACCAAAAAAATTCGGGTATCTAAACAAAACATCAGCTTTGGAACCCAGTTTCGCTTTTATCTCGTCAATAGCGACATTCGTGTGAGTAAGAACACAAACACCCCTGCCATCCTCAAATGGCATACGATTGGCAAGAATCAACAGTTTCGCCAACAATGTTGTAGTTTTCCCACTCCCAGGACAAGCTTGTATGTATCGACTATCATTTGCCTTGATTATATCTATATGCTCTTGATCAAATGGTTTCTTACCTGAAAGAAGTTGGTCATGAGCACTTAATATCTCTTCATTAGTTGCAAAATCCATATTCTTACTTTGTTACATAATTGATGGCATCAACTATATATTTCAAATTTTCATCAGTCAATATACAATTCTTGATCTCTGATATTAGAGCATCGTTTCCCTTTACAGGTACAATCTGCCCTTTTAATAAAGAAGAAAAATACTGGGAAGTAATAGCTTTTGATACTTTCTTGTCATTAAGCGGTTTGAAAATATCGTATGATTCTTGCAAAGTCAACACATGCCCATCCTTATACACCTCATTTATTTCTCTCCAGATGGCCTTAATTGTATCATCTTTCAATTTTTCCCAAGGATGATTATCCTCAAATTGTGCTAGCTTTATTGCCAGATCTAATAGCCTATATAAGCCACTCCTGGCAATTTCATATTCAAGAGTCCAAGCTCTAGGCAAAAATAATTGAGTATGATTTTTTTCTATCGCACTATGCAACTCTTTTTCCTTTTGGATTCTTTGTTTGTTTAAGACATCCTCATTATAATCTGTTGCATTATCATCTGTAAGAACCGCTCGCATCGCCTTCAATGTATCCACTTTGGGTTTCGGGAAATTAGGCTCATCCCAATTCTTTCGCACAACAGCTTCAAGATATGTCTGAGAGGTAATGAACTCTGGGAATGCATCGTAGTCCACTTTATCGGTGATAGCCTTAAGTGCAGGTAGTATTTCAGATGTTTTCCATAAGGTCGGTAATTTCTTGTCTTCCGTGTAGTACTCCAATGCTCTAATGTCAAGATCTGAAATAACGGCCACTGGCATGTTAAAAACCTTATCATCTTTTCTGTCAAAAATAGAAAGATATCGTTTGTACGCAGTACTACCAACATTCACTACGGACACTCCATATTTATGCAATGGTTTTCCGACAATCTCTGCAATGACAGGAACCAACAGATTCTCAGCATCTCCTTCTACCATTATTAAACCTTGAGCAAAGAACAAATTAGCCTTCGTCGCATCCAAAAATCTTTCCAGAAACCTATAGTCAGCAGGAGACATTTTCGTATAGTCATGAGACATCGGATATACAGTATTATCCTTGACAATTATTAGATTATCAAGACTAATTTTTGATGCAAGTGTAATACTATGTGTGCTCAGAATAAATTGTTCATCCTTATTCTCTGAAATGTAATTAATTAGACGTAATTGGTATTGTGGATGTAAATGCGCTTCTAATTCTTCAACCAATGCTAATTTCAACCCTTTTTGTTGATTTGAAAACAGAAGCATTTCTGCAGCTATGCATAGAAGATTCAATGTTCCTAATCCAGACTTATTACCTTCAAGAACCAAATCCAATTGTCTTAAAATATCTGTCAATTCACTACCAGTTAACTGAAGACTTGCATTTCTTGAATCTCCATTTACTAAGAAATGCTTTTTCAAAAAATCATTTATTACTGCAGTTATTGCAGCGCCTTCTCCACCATCCTTAAAATAACCGTCAATACTTTTCTTTAAATCTCCATAGTACATTTCTAGTAGATGTTTTTCCTCTACGCCATCTTCATTTTTCTTGCGATGTAACGTTTTATGCGCACTCAGGATTTGTGATAGTCTAGATTTGTAACCATGAGTCATATCTGTTAGTGCATCTCTCAAGGGTTTCAAATATACCACACGTAATAAATCTCTAGCCTCTGAATCCATAGAGGAAGAAGCATCTGGACCTACACAGAAAGAAGGAATTATCGCATTATCCTTCCGCTTGACATATAGACTTACAACAAGTTGATACCGAGGTTCTTCATCTCCAACGACAGATAACCACTCCCAGAACAAACCTTGGTCTTTATCTGACAATCCATCAAAGACACATTCAATCTTAAACTCTACGGTTCTTTGTCCTAACGGCGTCTGATGGAAGTCCTTTTCTTCAAATTGTATATATTCACCACTCTGAGTCTTCAATACATATCGTATGGCATCAATGATGGTAGTCTTTCCACCATCATTTTCGCCAACAAGTACATTAACACCTTGGTTAAAATGTACATGCAATCCAGGCTCTGCAGCATTTGCGTCTCCATGGCCTACAACCCCATATTTTCTAAAGTTCCATAGCTTTAATTCTGATAAATACATATAATCTCTTTTGAATTAGGTGATATTAATAGTTCTCATCCAACGATTCTTGCAATGGTTGGAAATCAACATCTTTTATCTCCACATCAGGAACTTGTCCCATTTCCAACTGATCTCGATTCATTTTTACATAGACCCTAAGGTAAGATGAAATTTCGACTTCTGTAGTTTCGTATTTTTCGTAAAACCACTCTTTTTCCTCAGAATCCCAGATACTTTCTTCTTCGCAGAAATGTCTTACATCAGCAGAGCCATCTATCTCTGGGAAACATACAGCTTCAATAGATTCATCGTCTATTGATAATATTTCCATATCTTTTGCCGTAATGTCTAATGATATATCTACATCCTCAACATCTTCTATTTCCGCATACAAAAAATGGCTACTATATATATCTGTCTTATAAAGGTATTCTTGAACTCTCTCCATTAAAGCAATCTCAAATGCCGGTTTTCCGGCATGTATATACATAAAGAGTTTGTCTATATCCTTTTGTTGCTGTTCCTTGACATCCACATCAGGTATTCGGTTTACCAATAAATCATCCAGAAATTTTCCAATCTGATTTATCTTCAGTACATCACTTTCATACTCTATCATATCTTTATCTAAGGAGAACACTACGATGTGATCTAGATTGTTCTCCTTTGCATACTTTTCCAAAGAAGCGAGTACAAATGCATCAGGAAACTCCTTGGTTTTTCCATTTGTTCCAAAAGGCTTTTCTTGCCTAAAATACCTCTCAAATACATCTCTCAGGGTACTTTCAAATTGGGGGTAGTCAATCTTTATTACGCCAACTTGGTTAGTCTTCTCATTAAAGATTCTTTCTGCTTCACGAATATAATCATAACTGTCAATAAGTGTTTGTAAGCTCTTAAGAAACTCGTCAGCCTTTTCATTCTTTCCAAATAGAGATAATTTACGCTCTGCCTCAAAGACTTTCACCTTTGGGTCTGAATTTTCCTTGAAATGTTTCAACCATTCTCGCTCTGTTATAACAGGAAGAAGAATACGTATATAACCCTGTTCAGCAAGGTTAAGAAGTTTTGTAACACAACTTGTTTCCTTAAAGAAAGACTCTTGTTGTAACACAGAAGTGTCTATAAATACATAATCCAACAATTTTGCCATGTTTCAGTAGTTTTTGTTACAAATCTATTTTCTTCCTCCTTCCCCCAGTATGCTCGGTTGAACGAGTGGCGAGTAATGATTCAAACAGTTCTCGCTTCTCCTCATCCAACGTACCTTCCTTGATCTTCTTCCTTTGGTACTTTGCCCAGGAAAGCAAAGCGCGATTCTCTACCACATGCTTGTCTGGCAGATGACCACGTTCTAGGATGTAGGCTTTGAGGGCTTCATAGTTAGTGTACCTGTTTTCGTCGTTCGTTGTTGCCATTTCAAATGGCTTATTGTTCCAATTTATTCTTTGACGTAGAAGTATAGTCTTGAGATGTCAACTGCGAATGTAAGAAATCGTCATTCATGAGACGCACGAAATAGTCCTGTGCTTTCTTTGAAGAAAGTTTGATTCTTCCATCCCCAACTCTCAGCACATTGCGAAGTTTTTCATGTTGGCTGACAAAACGTATAACGTCCTCAGCTGGCATATCAGTTACTGGCGAAGAATCCATAGCACGCATCAATCTTCTAGCAAATGACAATTCTGACAATCTTTCTCTCAACCCATCAACACTATCGACAAGATTTAGTCCCTCAATACCTACAATCGAGTTTTCTGCTCTGGATCTAATAATACTAGCAAATTCCTTACTCCCATCCAAGTAACTCAAATTTAGCACATAGAAGTCGTCTTCTATCATCATTACGTCAATTTGAGAATCCATTCTTAAAATATCTTCATTAACCGTAGTAAATTGTGTACCGGATTTGTTAAGATAGAATCGACCACGAGCTTGTTTCATAAGGTTGACATTATAATTGTTGCGATAAATGACAATCTTGTTATCGTCAACACCAAGTTCAATCACGAAGCAGCCTATATCGGAAAGAGAGTCTTCATCAAAGTTGAACATATTTTCACCAGTAAAATAATCTACTGGATGTTCTGCTACAACATCCCGCATCGAAGTAAAAAAAGTAGGTTCCTCATCAGGAAGGTCATACCTATATATGACATTTGCACGATCGTCTCTATCGGAGAGGTTAAGGACATCCCGTTCAGCATCATCTGCAAATTTTCCTATCTCACAAGTCAGATTGTTTCGATATGCCACCGAAATAGCAGTCAAAACTTCACGTTGGATATTTGCCTTTTTTACGTATTTTTCACCATTGCTTTTCATGACGAAGAAAACTTGCGCTTTGCAGTCTTCGTTTAAGTCTACGATAGATTGTAATCTGTCTGTAAATTCTTGTCTATTCATAGGATTGTATATAAATATTATCAGCTACATGATATGGTTCTACTCTTTCCTTAAGGTTACCTTTATAAAGTACAATAGATCCATCCGGAAGTTTATTATTATCATTGGTTTTCACTACAGCGATCTTAAAGCCCATTGCCGCGAACACAGGATTACAATAGTATAGATTGGACTTTGTATAGCAAACAAAAATCACGAATAATAGGACCAATAACAGGAGTAACTCTCTTAATCCCTTATAATCAATCAGCAATACGGAAAACAATGTTACGATAGTTGCCAATGTATTTATATAATCAACATCCTTCTCTATGTGATCGTAAATCTTCACAGGCAATGAACTTGGCGAGCTTTTTAATCTATAACAAAACCTATAGCAATAAAGCACTGATGAGATGAATAGTAATGCACTACATAATGCAATAAAATTCGCTACCGAGACAATGTTCTCCCATCCTGCGAACTGCCAATCCTTTCCAAAATAGCATGGAATACAGATTGTTTTGATAAACAAAAGCAACCACATAGGGAGTATAGAAATAGCAAACAGTTTAATTCTACTGAACATATTCAAGTCTTTTCATTATTTTTATCTTTATTCAACTCATTATTTTGTCCATAAAGAATTTATCAATATCTGCATTATTCATATTGTAGGGTTCTTCATAGGACATAAGTTGACGAATATAATTGTCCATCTTAACAACACGATCTTCAAAATCTGAATCATCCTTCAATAGGTCTCCATGCGCAATTGTAGAACGATTGTCGTATGACTTTTTGATTGTACTGTAGACCTCAATTCTTTCTTTCTTAGTTTTTCCTAACATAATAGCAGAACGCTCAGCAAGCCGATGACTCAATTCTGTGGTGGATGTTCCCAAAAGGCTTTCTAACGCCATTGTGTACAGCATCATTTTCAGAGGTGGTTGAGACTGACTTCTTGCCAATAAGATGTAACCCCATGCGCGCAATTTTCTTTCAACCTTGTTCTTCTTCCAGAAATGATCCTGAGTTGCATCTTTATAATTTTCTATTTCTGGTGAAATGTCCTCAGAATTAATTACAAACATATCTGACGATTGGGATGTCAATGACTCCAAAGAAAACTCTGATGGTTCTATTCGTCCGTTAGCCTTCGAAAAGACTGCAGATAAAGATGCCTTAAATGTGTAACCATCACTTAAGCGCTCTTCATAAGTATAAAGAAAGCCATCTCTAATATATATGGAATTATCTTCAAGGAACCACAGTCTTTCTACATAGTCCTGAATCACACGCAGAAATGCAAATGTTAATTTTGTCCCGAACTCATCTACTACACTTTGAGTAGTGCCATCTGCAAAATATCCGTCAATATAGAAATATGTATGACCAACAAATTCGTCAATACTATGACTGCCTAATGTATATGCCGATAGTTCGTTGTCAAAAGTCTCCTGTAAAATAGAACTACAGTTTGACAAGAAACCTTGATCAAGATTAATTGTCATCTCCTTTTGAGGAAGGATCAAATTATGAACGATAGTAATAAATCTATATTTCATTATCAGAAAGAATTTATGATATAAAGATGAAAGCGTTTTTTACTTGATTGATGTTTATAAATTAAAAAGGGCGGTTCAAGATACTCTATTAAGCAATGTCATTTTTTTTTCTTCTTCCCCCTGTATGCTCATTTGAACGGGTAGCAAGCAATGCCTCAAACATTTCTCGCTTATCGTTATCCAGTGTGCCTTCCTTGATCCTCTTCTTTTGATATTTTGCCCAGGAAAGTAAAGCGCGGTTTTCAACTACATGCTTATCGGGCAGATGTCCTCGCTTAAGAATGTAGACTTTGAGAGCCTTATAGTTCTGATGCCACTTAGAATCGTTTTTGCTTGCCATAATAAGCGGATGAATCTAGTATTTCGCAAGAACTACTATTCAACATCATAGTTACACACCTATTTCCTTCATACATTTCTCAACATCCACAAGTGGAACATTGAGAAGGCGAGAGATGTATTCTGGAGAGATCGGTTCTGTATTCCCTTCGGCACATTCCTTGCCAATGAGGTACTCGATGTTCTTCTTCAAGTCACCGAGATAATTATGGAAAGATTCTGTAGAAGCAGCATTAGTAGGTGTTACGAGCTTGCCATTATAGGTTTCACTACCATCCTCACCATATTTGCCATCCTTGACTTCGTAGATTACTGATGGATCATAGACCTGTACTGTGTGCCACGTACCAGCAGGTACGACACAACCATAGAACGCATTTGCAGGGCAGAGGTGAATGCGCTCTGATTCCACAAGAACATTACAACACGTCACCTCTTGAGCATACATACCTCGGTCAAAGTCTTCAGATATAGCAACCTGTTCCTTTGTTTCCTTGAGCAGAATTACATCCATCCGTCCACATAGACAGATGATGTCCTCTGAGGAACGTGTATGTCTATGAATAGCGACCTCCGTCCCTGGTAACAAAGCGTTCAGCATACGCTGACTGCTATCATGCTCTGATGTACGGAGGTCATAGTTCACGCGAAGTCTCTCTGATTCTTTCGCTTTTTCAAAGAGACCTTCTAAAAACTCTTTGTTAATTGTCATTAAGATTTTGCTTTCTGTGGTTTATCTGTGGCCAAAAGAGATAGGACACGAATTGCCATACGGCTTTTAATATAGACTTCAAATTTTCCATAGGTCTGGTTTGTTAACAATCAATAGAAAATATACTGATTGTTTTTAGTATAGACGAAGAACGGTTTCGAAGCTCTCGGCATACTCGCATCCCCACTGACCGCCTCGCATAGCAGCCAAGCCCTGGATGTACTCTGCCGAACGAGGGTGAGGATATGGACGCATTACGCCACGGTACATGGCAAGGGCTGCGATCTTCGCGTCCACACCTTCTTTGCCCACTTCCACATATGTGTTTGGATTGAAGGTGTTCATAGCGTTGTTTATCTTCCACTCAGTACATGAAGGTACCTCCATATACCAGAACTCCTTTATACGCTTCACCTCAGGACGACGTTGGAACAAGCGTACAGCCTCCTGACACGCCATCGAAGTCTGCATGTGGTCGTTGTTCGTGTCCGCAGGATGATGAGTAATCACGATGTCCGGCTCGCTCTCCTTGATCGCACTCTCGATGAACTGCACCAGCTTCAGGTGAGGCACAGTATTCATTTCGATGTTTGGGAAAGTCGCTTCATAGATCCTGTTCACGCCCAGGCTCTTGATTGCGTTATGTGTATCATCCTCCAGCTCCTTATCGTCCGGACGGAACGCACGTGCTTTCGCCTCAGTACACATGATGGCAACATCCACGGTGTCGCCATTCTTGCACCATTTCCACATGGAAGCGCCAGCTCCCAATACCTCATCGTCAGGATGAGCTACTACTAATAAGTATTTCATATCTTTTCTAAAATTATTTCGTGAGTCCACTTGAAAAAGTCTGGAGCCAAAGTTATCAACACTTTTACAATTGTTAAATACGTTGATATTCAAAGATTCAGCAAAATTGAAAAGTGGTCGAAAAAGTCGGTTTTCTAAAAAAAGCACTTTTTCAAGTGGTTTATTCTTATATTGATGGTAACTTGAAATCCTGAAGTGATGGAATTTCTTGTTTAAAGATTTCCAAGACTTTCAACACATCAGTCCATCCACGTTCAAGATTCCAGCCTCTGATACATTCTGGACTCAGGGCTATTGTTAAGACCTGAATATTCTGCATTGCTCTTTGAATGCGAGCAGCAAAATCTTTGATAAACTCATCATCGAACAACTTTACTCCATCATAATCCCAAAAGAAATCCAAATCCAAGTTTACTATCCAAGAGCGATTCTCCATCTCCTCATCAGGAAATGAAGCACCCCAAAAAGCAGTACGCTCCTCAATGAATTGTGTTATTCCGCTCCTAACAAAAGAAGGCTCCCTCTCTTGGTATTGAAGGATAGGATAGCCCCAGCTTTCATTATGCGAGTTATCATCTTGAGTATATAGCAGATTTGTATTGAACCAATTTGGAAACAACTTCAAACATGCTCGGATATAATTATCCCACTGAAATGAAGGAAATGGAGTTCTCATGCCAGTATCGTATGACAGCGAGGTATATTCGTCAATTGATATATACTGATTATTTTTCAGATGCTCAATCATTTCAAAATCCCCCTTGCCAGCCAAATCCGAATGTTTATCGATATGTAAGAAATTGTAACGATCTGTCTTGTTACACTCCTGCATCCAACACCAAGCAGCAGCGAGATGATTATCCATCACATAAATTGGTGCATTTTCACTCTTCCATAGGAAAATAAGCTTATCAAAATGAGAAGACAACTCTCTATAGTTGTCTGGCGCTTTTCTTATCCACATAATCTCGATTTAGAATCAGTTATTTTCAACCTCATCAAAATGAACGTAAAACTTTAATTTATCATCCATGTTGAGATTAAAGTATTCATATAACTCTTCGACAATAGGCACAAATATTTTGTCTTTTGTTATTATTGTAGCAGAACGAATTGTGCGTCCTCCTGTGGTGTCAGGTATCTTTCTTGTCAATTCAAGATCATAGTACAATGTATTCTTATTGTATGCATCAGTAAATATGTATATCAATCGGTGCATGCTCCATATAATTCTGGTTGTATGCGGATTCGTAAAAAAGATACGCTTGTGACTAACCATCTTATCCGTTAATGCCATAAACATACGGTTATTCTGAAGAACTGGAGTACACTCTTCCGTCTTTAAGATTCGCAGTTTAGTTTCAACATCCATACAAAGAATTGGAGGCATTGGGATGATTTCCATCTCTCCCTGTGGTTTCTTGTTGGATTCTGAATTAACCAAAAAATTATCTTGTACAGACGCCAAGACCTCAGAAACATCACCAACCTGAGAAGGATTAATAGTTTGCTGATGCTTGTTTCTTTCTGCTTTGGCAAATTTCACAAATTCTTCTGGGGTTATTTCGTCTGCCCTCAATTTGTGAATAAGTTCATCCATCGTGCCTGTCATCTCGTAAGGGATGACATATTCGTCTTTCGTACTATGGAGAATACGTGTTATATAATCAGTACGTTCTTTTACACCCTTAGGGATGAACATTGAAAACTGTTGGTACAATACTGTACGTACAAAATCCTTTGCAATTGGAGTAAACAGTCGATAGTTCTCCTTACGTATTTCTATCAAATGTTTTAACTCCTCATTATCTGGCGAAAGATAAATACAGAAGGTTTGAGCCGCAAGGTTGTGTGTTACGAAAACTCTGAGATAATGGGATATATCAGCAATCTTAATATCAAAGCCCTTCACATAATAGTCTTCCTCTATGATAGATTTCAACTCTCCAAGTACAAAGAACTGATCTATTGAAATATCCTTATCAGAATATTCCTTTATTACTTGCACATTATTAGGAATGGATAACACGCCTACTTGCTGCAGGTATGTTCTTTGGATCTTTTTTCTATGCGTTACATCCGAGATTGTGAGTACACAATCCGTTGAATTCTTAAATTTTGCCAACACCGTAGAATCTACACCATCTGCATACTTATATTGAGTGGCGTTATCCTTAGTAATTTCCCCCAAACAAATAAAAGAGTCTTCATTTGCTAACTTTATCTTTATGTTCCTAGCATAAGAATCCCTATAGTTGTTACTTGCATAAATAAGGTATTCGCGATAACTGTCACAAATAGGATCGGTGCAAATAATCTCTGTCCATTGCCTTTCGATAGAGCGAACCAAAACAGACACGACTGATGCAGATTCACGACTAATAGCTTCTCGGCCTGCTGTAGGTGTAAGGTTATCAAGATTTGCAACACCTCCCAAATTATAGCTACTCATGACATTGACATTGGCCAATCCAAAACCGTTTCGCAATCCCATAATGCTATTCATCTTGGAATTCAAGTATAAATAACCCTTGATGTCGGCTCCCATATATTTTATATTATATACTTTAATCTCAACATCAAGAGGGAAGGAGGTTCCATACGTCAAATCCATCGTGTAGGAGATTGCTCCTTCATTGATTATCTTATTGGTGATTTTGGGAACAAATGAGACTTGCTTACGCTTAAACTCCTCTCCATTTATATAAACAGGGATAGGGAGGTAATCTATGTATTGATGCAGATAATTTATGGCAGATGATGGAGTAATTGACCCTGGGCACTCCAAAGTCGCCTCAACTCTTGTACCGATAGCAGTAGCATCCTTATCCAGAACCGTAATAGGTATGCTATCTTTAATATTCAAATTATCCCTTATGGCACTTGTACTATATGAGTATTCTTCGTCTAATCGCCTTGTCTTTAATTCTAATTTTGTACATACTCCAAAATTCGCCAAAGCACCTATACCGAAATGACCGACAACACCAGCTGCAATCGAACGTGGGTTATTCTTGCTACTGTTTCCTGCCTTCCAATAATTTTGAGCCAGGATTTCGCCATTCATACCAATACCATTATCCTGTACAATGACCTGTTCATTTGTGATGACAATATCGATTTTTGGCGAGAAGTTGAGATCAACTCCTTGTCGTTCAAGAATTGCGTCATACGCATTCTGCACATTCTCGCGCAACATAGCCAAGGGGGAATCGTATAGATCGTTGCCTAAAAGTCTGATCATCTGTTTAGCATCAAACTCCATCGAAACATATTGGGTATTCATATTATTGTCTCTTAATTATGTCTAATAAATCATTTACATTTGAGTCATTCAATTCGACTATAGAGTTATCTTGCAACAATTCTTGGAAAAACTCGGGCTTGCCTATCTTCATTGCAGTTGTGATTTTTAGCATTGCTTCTTCAACGTTGCTAACATGTTGGAGCTGTCCGTAAATATAAAATGGATCTTCTACATTAGATAGATAACTCAACCACAATTTATACTTTTTATCAGGATCCAAATCCAATAGACTAACTGATTCACATGCCGAGATGAAGTCATTATCTTTTCTAACTTTCTTATCGATTTCAAGTAGTTGTTTCTCTATCGGCAAAGTTCGAAGTCTTACATCACGAGTTATTCGGTTATCTGCAGTCTGGAGTGCCTTTGCATGCCAAAACGGTATCAGATTTCCTTTTCTTGGATTTTTGTCTTCTCTTATTCCTATAGACACCTTAGCACAGCCATTCGACTGTTCTATCTCAATGATATTGTACTGACGATTCTGCCCTGGTGCAAGCTCTTTCAAACCGCCAAAAAGAGTACCAGAACTGATAAGAAGAAGTTTTTGAAGTTGCTCATCCTTGAACAGTTCCAAATCCGTGTATTCCTCTGCGACTTGAGCATAGTGCTGATGTCCGAAAAGTCCAATCTGCACATTCGCATTGAGTAGGTAAGTTAGAAATGACCTGTCCATATAATTGGTGGCCAAAGGAGAGCCATAAAAATGATGATGCCAAACAGCGATATTTAGATAGCCTGAATTATAGCTATCGTTAAGTTCATTACCTACTGAGAATACTGCCTCTTCTGGGATGCTACCTGTTACACACAAATCATCAAGTTGGTGACAACTATTAAAACAAGTAAACAATACCTTGTACCTATCATTCCTAACACAATAAGCCTCATGCTCTGGGTCATTGGGGTAACACCTTATGCCGTGATAGAATCGATTATAGAACTCGATGAACAGTTCGAATCTGGAATTGTATAGTTCTTGATCGCAAATTTCATGAAATTTGAAATCTTTCCAACTCCATCTAATCTGATTACTGCCATCGAAATAGAACTTACATGATTCTTCTGGAGATGAAGATGATTCTTTCATACTAGCCTTCGATCTTGCCCTATTTACATCATGATTTCCTGGCACTATTATCAGACGTTCTTTTTCGTTATCGAGATAGAGACCACAAAGTTTATTTAGGAAATATTCTGCTTCTGCATATTGCTTTCTAATCTCCTCATCGGTATGCGCTCCTTGAATGATATCACCACTTATTACGACAAACGAGGGTTTCATAATCCCTTCGTTCTCGGTGAAACTAATAAGATCACGCTCCAGTGTCTGAAGAAGAGCGTCATAGCTTACATCAGGAGCTTTATGTATGTCAGATATATGTAGGATAGAATACTTCATAGAATTTTTATTGTGGTTTGTTCCATCCGATAGTATCGAACTGCAAGCATTGCTGCTCCACCTGTGCGGATAGAAGTCCTTATATTCTGCAATTTAAAGACTCTCAATCTGCTTAATTACGTCAAAGTAATATTGCTCCTTTGTTTTATCAAATGTCATGATGCCACCCTGATGTGGCATGACATCCGTAGGCATTGCATTCCAATATATATTAAGTTCCAAAACAGAAGCGTCTATCTTTCCCATAACCACAAACTCATCCATTGTATAGTCACCATGACAAGTAAGTAATAGTTTGGAAGAAGGACGTCCACCATTATAGATTTTTCCCAACTGTGGTTTCTGATGGTCAAAGACGATATCATCACTCTGACAGAAATCAACATTTTGAAGGTTTAGGCCTTTAAGCCATTCTACAATACTTTTATCGAAATCGTCAAACGTAGTCTTGTTATATCCGTTTTTCATAGGACGAAAATAACATACTTTGGCATTTCGATTAATAGTAGAGTCATAAAAAGAAATAACTCTTGCGACCTGAAAGTCATTTGGATTAATAAGATTAAAAGTCATTGTAAATTTTTCTCATTAATGAATATAGTAAATAATTGAATCTGTAAGTAATATGCCTCAAATAAGATTCACATGAAGTTCTATAATGAAGGCATCCTATCTTTCTTCGTTCGTCATACATGCTTTGAGTAATCGACTAATTTATCATGCATCCACTGCGGATATTTCCCAACTGCCGTGTAGAGAATTGCGAGTACCGTCCAGATAATGAGTTTGATGTCACCAAAGAAACTTCTATGCTTTACATAATACACATCAAGCTTTAAGCGGATAGGGAGCACCTTCTCGTTATACTCCTCCTCATCAGGAAACTGGTCGCCATAGATATAATCCCACAGGCTTGATTGACTTGTAAGACCACATGGCACAGTTGCAGCAATAGCATTTGCGCCTCCTCTTGTAATATCAACTTGGTCAACAGCTGCAGGACGAGGGCCAACGACGGACATTGTACCATTCAAAATATTAATTAATTGTGGCAGTTCATCAATCTTCAGTCGGCGCATCCATTTGCCCCACCAAAAGATCCTATCCTGATCAGGACGTAGCGAAGCCTCATTCGCTCCGCGTGCAACTCTCATTGAGCGAAACTTCCACATTTTGAACTTCTTGTTATTTTGTCCTACACGATTGGCAAAGTAGAATAATGGCCCCCAATCACTTACTAGAGTCAGTATGATTGAGATAATCCAAATTGGTGAAGTGCCAATGATGCCAATCAAGGCACATATAACGTCAAACAGTCTCTTGAATAGTCTATACATAATTGTCATTCGATTTAATCTGTAAATGCAGTATTAGGGTCAAGCGGACGCTCAGGGTCTCTCTGCGCAATCTCCTTCACTACTTTTGCAGGTGCACCCATTGCTACCGTATAAGGAGGGACATCCTTCAAAACGGTCGAACAAGCACCAATGATAGCACCATCGCCAATAGTCACTCCAGGCATAATCATACTCTCCATACCAACCATCACGCCTTTGCCTATATGTATCTCGCCAAGGCGATAACCCACCTTTGCGGCATTATCACCCACACGATAGTTCTTCAAGTCACGCTGATGGCAGAGCAGACGGACGCCAGCAGTCAAGTGAGCGTAATCATCAATATATATCAAATCAGCATGATTCAAATCTACACGCACATAGTCGCCAATGAACACATTCTTGCCCACATGACAACCGATTCTTCTCAACAACCATGGGCGAAGCTTTCTTGGGCAGAAGGGAGCCAGTATAGGCCAATCCATCATCTTCTCCAAACGCTTGCGATAAATGTTACCAAAGAATTGTTTGATTACTCTCCAGAGGCTCACATCTCCATATTCCTCCTCAGAGTAGTTGAATCCAAGTGCACGAAGCAATTTATAGGTCGTGCTAAGTTTCTTTTCTGACATATTATTTTGCCGATTTATGATTCCAGATTTTCTTAAATACAAATTCGCGCATGCCGCTTGGCATCAAGCGTGCTCCTATTCTGATTACCGAGTTCTTTACAAGGTCACCCATAGTGTAGAATCCCATCGTATGGAACTCCTTCAGGTACTTCAGCTCGTTCTTCAGATAACTGAATCCTGCACGCCTGTTCAACTGAGCTTCAGTTGTACGCACATCATAGAGCGACTCCTGCACGTTGTAGAACTTCGCCCCCTTCAGTATCATGCGAATCCATAGGTTGTAATCCTCATAATACTGTCTGTGTACATAATTACCAGCCTCCAGTACTGCCGACTTACGCATGAAAGCAGCTGCATGACACACAGGCGAACGCTTATGAGCCAGCTTCACGATGTCCTCATGCTTCTCTGGACGAGTCTTCACAGCTATCACATTTTCCTTCTCGTTTAGGAATAATGTTGACCAGCAGCTCACCACATCATATCCTTCTTCAATCTTAGCCAGCTGAGTAGCAAATCTGTGTGGAGGAATAATGTCATCCGTATCCATGCGAGCCAGAATGTCGTTCTTGGCTGCTTTCACGCCATTTGCCAACGCCAAACCAAGACCGAGGTTTATCTCATTCTTCACAATATTGAAGATTGGGTATCTCTCCTTGTACTCGTCTATCACAGCATATAGTTCTGGTGTCAGGGGACCATCCTCCACTAACACAATCTCATCAGGCTGTACAGTCTGTGCGAACACGCTGTCCAAAGCCTCTCTGAACCACAGGGGATTCTCCTTCCTGTAGATAGATATCAAAACTGAGAATTTTGTCATTATTTCAATTGTTATAATTACTTGTTCTTTATTTCATTTGCCAGCATACTCGTAAAGAGTGCAGCTCCTCTGTCATTCAAATGCCCAACATCATAGAATTTTGTCACATCACCCGTAAAGGCTTCATTTTGCGAGTAGTCTAGCAATAGGCATCCATACTTCTCGCTCATCTCTTGCAATACCTTTAAAGTTGGTGAAACTCCGTCAATCTGCTCCAGATAAGGCGAAACTGCTAATACCATTCTCACCCCTTTCTCCTTCGCTCTTGCCAATGTCTTTTCTATTTCAGCAACTTTATCAGCAACAATAGCTTTGCTTTCTGTCTTGACGTGCTCCACAGCCAACAGGCGGCTTTTGTCGGTCTTATGAGGCGAGTAGCCCAATAGTCCTTTATCCTTGGCCTTAATTGTTCGCAATATACGACCTGCCGTACCATTATATTTATAGGCATTAGACCAAAGTGTGAATTGTAAGCTTGCATCCTGCCCATCAAGCACATCTTTAATATACCTGTTCTTATAGTAGCTTGGATAAAGTAAACTTAGATTCTCTGGCGTATTGTCCACAAAGTCCTTCAACTGGAAATCCCACACTACCACCTTTGGTGTGCATCTATCTAAAATACAATTCAAAGACGTGTTGATGTAATAAAACAACTGACCATCTACTCCTGCATTAAACACACTCATTACTGGAAAGCTGTCGCATAGTACCTTTGAGTCGTAATGTGCCTGTGCTCTTGACGAACCAATCACCAAGAAATCTGCATCTACTTTGTTGATCACATATTCTGACTTTGCAACACGCTCACCTTCACTTGGAAGTTGCTTGATTGCCCAATCGAAGAACTTGCCTACACCAAAATCCAACAAGAGGAAACAAACACAGAATCCTATCAACGCAATCGCTATTTTCTTAAACTCTTTCATAAGTAGCCTCCTGCTTTAAAATTGGAAATAAATAAACTGACTGCTGTCCAGCACGCCAAACAACACCACATAAATAGCAAGCAAAGCACAAGCTATAGTTGCTACTATCTTATTGTCTGCTGCCAGCAATTTCCAACTTGGATGGAACTCATCTGCAAAATCCTTAATAACAAGGATGACGAGTGAAAGCATACCGAACAACATGGCCATAGGCGACATAAATGGAGCCCCAGGATGGGTGAACATCTTCGTAATGGCAGTAAATGCATCACCTATCGTATTGGCCCTAAAGAAGATCCAAGCCATATTCACAAGGAAGAACACGAACAGCATCTTCAATGCCTTCGACCACCAATGGTTATAGGTTGGCTCTCCAAAATACTTCTTACGTAAAGCCTCCAGTATCTGATACAATCCATGCAAAGCACCCCATAGCACAAAGGTCCATGCAGCACCATGCCAAAGACCACTCACTAGGAATACAATCATCAGGTTCATCAGATAGCGACCATATTTTACTCTCGAACCTCCAAGAGGGAAATACAGATATTCCATAAACCATGATGAAAGTGCTATATGCCAACGCTTCCAAAACTCCTTGATTGATGTCGAGAAGTAAGGACGATGGAAGTTCTCTGGCAAGTTGAATCCCATCACCTTAGCACATCCTAATGCTGTCAACGAATATCCTGCAAAGTCACCGTAGATCTGTATAGTGTAGAAAACAGATGCAATGGCTATGGAAGTGCCATTGTGCTGAGGTATATTGTTGAAGATAGAGTCAACGTATGTACCTAAGCGATCGGCAACACACAACTTCATGAAATAGCCCCAAAGCATCATCTTCAAACCGCCTATCACGTTCTCAAACATCAAAGGGTGCTTTTCTTTCAACTGGGGAATAAGCACCTTTGCTTTCTGAATAGGACCAGCAAGAATCACTGGGAAGAAAGAAACGAACAAAGCATATGTCAGAAAGTTCTTCTCTGCTTTGATATTACCTCTATACACATCAATGATGTAACCAGCTGCTTGGAATGTAAAGAACGAAATACCTACAGGCAACAACACCTTAAGATATGGCACCTCCCATCGCACCCCCACAGCTGTCATCAATGAATATATAGACTCGTTCACAAAGTTGTAATACTTGAAGATGAACAAACTACTAAAGTTAAGTACCAAACAGATTGTCAGCAACTGCTTTTTTGCCTTATCTGTCGAAGCTCGTTCAAGAATCCTTCCGCAACCATATGTCAAGACTGTGATAGCCAACAACAAAATCCCGTAAACAGGATTCAGGTTAAGGTAGAAGTAATAACTTGCAATAAGTAACCAAATGTTACTCAGAAATTTACCCCCCCCGATGAGATAATAGCCAATAGTTACGGCTGGGAAGAATAGCAAAAAATCAAATGAGTTAAAAAGCATATTCTTTTATTATCTTATTATCAAATATATCTATGTTTCTTACGCCAACACCAGTGCCATATCTTCCATACAGGAGCCCATAAGATTTCCGAAGGATAGGCACTGATGTATCGCATATTTCTTTTCATTGTGGCAATTCCTCTTGCTATGCGGTTTTTCCTTCTTTCACCATTACGTTCGTCATACTTGCCAAAGTTCCCACCTTGCATTATCTCACTTAATAGGAACTTACCATCCTTATCGTTTGGAGGACATATCATTCGCTTTTTATCTAAGTCGAAAACTTCACTCATAACAAACATAAGTGCTCCGGCAAACTTTATCAAGCCTAATCTCTTTAATATTTCAACTACATCACTATACATCATACCCAATGGTACTTTCTGTAGTGTCATATAATAGTCCATTATCTGCCTGAGTCCAATTCCTTCCTCAAAGAGATGGCGATATATATGTATCAGCAGGAACACAATGTTGAATTTTAGAGTTGGAGCAATTACACCGTTTATTTCAAAACAAAACTGCTCTGTTTCTACTTCCTTCACCCACTTCATCCACCTTCTGTCATGGATAGGGTTATAGAACCAAGAAGGACGAGAATGTACCTCACACTCCGTATCTTCAAACAACTCCACCTGAGCATGTTTGATACTGGTGTATGACACCTTCGCTCCTTGCCGTTTAAAGTAATCCAATACTTTATCTCGATCACCCTTTATCCAAATATCTATATCTCCAGACTGTCTAAGTCCACGAAGATGTTCTGGATAAAGCAGACCAATTCCTTGCCCCTTCAAGACGCATGAACGCAAACCATTAGCAGAGAGTTGCTTCTGCAATGCGACGCACTGCACATCCACAGTATGGTTTTTCTTCTGTATCATTGCAGTCATCCCCATCCATGTCAAATACTGCATTTCGCTGATGCCTATTTGAATATAGCCGTCATCTGCATTAGCTCCGAGTTTCTGCAAAGCCGCAAAGCACACTCCGACAAGGCTTTGTTTTGCCGCCATGCTGTAGAGCACTTTCCATTCCTTATCTGACGGTAGTCGTGATAAGCAATCCAGATTGCCTATCGCAACACGTATTAGTTCAAAAAATATTTTATCTATTTCTTTCATTCGTTATGATGGTTTGTTCAATTGCAATGAAGCAAACAACAAATATTTTCGGATTAATTTACAACGTACTCTATTATACTTTTAATAGCTAAATCTGGCAACCAGTGCATCATGGTCACTAAGTCCTTTGCTATCAACTTTTTCAATATCTAATAGCTTTAATTCTTTGTTATACAAAATGTGATCTATCCTATAAGGCATAGGTTTGTATATGGTCGCTCCATAACCAATGCCGCCAGTCCACCATGCATCTTTTAATCCAGAAACATCGAATTTGTTAATGACCGGAGATCCGTTCACATCATTGAAATCTCCTAGAATAAGCGTTGGGTATGAGTATTTATCAAGATCCACCAATAAAGAGTCTGATTCTCTGCATCGGAATTCACTTGCATTTAATATGTTTGTTATATATGAAGACACTTTTGTAGGACTATTAATTCGTTCTGGCGTAAAGTACTCTTTATGTTCATTATAATTATTACTTGCAAGATGAAGACCGCAAACATGGATTTTCCTTCCGCTGACAGAAATTATAGCAGAATAAATTCTTGACCGTCGTGCCTTTTGTACATTTATATGATAAATAGTATCAATGGGATATCTACTATAAAAATAGTGTCCTAATCCATCATTCTTAAAAGTTGAATAACTAAAGATTTGCAAAAGACACGAATCAAGTTTATTACTGATATCACCAAAATCTTCTATTATAAAAGCGATGTCTATGTTTTCATCCTCGATTATCTTTGATATCTTCTTAGCTTTTTCCTGACTATTATTAATGCCATTTATATTAAACGACATAACAGAAAACTGCTCACTATTATCTTCATCAAGAATAACGTTAAGTGGTATGATTCGGAAATAGTAATTAACTATAAAAGACAGTAAAAAAACTATTGCTGCCAGTTTCAGCTTTCGACATAGAAGAGAAAGCCCCCCTACGATGATCAATAGCAACAAAATCAAAGGAGCACAAAGCGACAATAATTCCAATATCATTTACTTTTATAGAGGGACTTACTTATTGTATTATTCTCAATCAAGTAGCTATAATTTCCATGAAATATCTTCACGAACAACTTTAGCAGGCATTCCTGCAACCAAAACATTTGGCGTTTCTACACGCTTAGTCAGTACACTTCTCCAGGCTAAAACAGAATCTCTTTCGAGTCCTGCCCCTTTGAGTATATTACTATACGAACAAAGCCATACATGATCTCCAATTGTTATACCATCACAAGAGTCATTCTCAATGCCATTGTGATATACCTTATGGGTGCCGCCATTATCATCCATTATTTGCACATTCCAACCTAACAAAACATCCCGTCCTATATGCAACTTGTTATGACATGAGATAAAACAGTTCTTGTTTGTGCTAAAATGGTCGCCTATTACTAAATCACCACCATTGGTAAGTATAGTGCCTTCTGCAAAACATGCTTTTCCATGAAATACAACGCTACCACCGGAAAGCATGATCTGAGATCGATGCTCTTTTGCCAATGCCTTCGAACCACCCCAACCAAATCTAATCATAAACGGCTTAATTCGAATGGGGGGGGGCAAATTTGATAATTCCACGATGAGCCTCTACTATCTTTACATCATATCCAATGAAAATAGGTAAGGTTAGAGCTAATCGTAAAGGAAGATATAATAAATTGAATACAATTGTCTTGGGCAATGACAAAACAATATAAAACACTAATTTAATTTTCTGCATCATAATTATTCTAAAAACTATAGATTCCTGTAATTGTATTTCCCTGTAGCCCACATCCGACGAGCTAATTTTCCCATCTTCTTCTTGGTCAGCACCTTGTTCAACGACCAGATAGTTGCTACTGGAGAAAGGAAGATAGACAGGCATTTTAACGCTCCCTTCACCTTCTGTCCGTCCATGATATACAAAGCCCCAAGGTCGAATTGGGTCAGCAAGCGGAAACGGTATTTCTCCAACGGGCTGAATGTGTCGATGATGTCCTGAACCGACTCGAAGAAAGCGCATTTCAAGGCCATCACCTTCTCAGGCTTCGCACGATTCATATTATCATCCTGATCCAAGTTATTGAGGAACTCGTCCTGACACATCAACTCATAGTTATAGCAGAAGCGTGCCAAGAGCTGTACATCCTGATGGCGAAGGAGCTTCTCATCAAATAAACCAGCTTTGAAGAGTGCATCTCTTCGAAGCAATAAGCAGTTTGTCTGAGTCTTTATAAGACGCATGATTACCTCTTTATACACCTTGCCACTCTTGAAAGTAGGCATTACCTCTACAAGCTTACCTTTCTTATAGACTTTGTAACGACAGCATACACCACCCCAAGACTCATCAAGAGTAGAGAGAAGAGCCACCTGTTTCTCGATTTTATCCTGCTCAATGTAGTCGTCATCATCCAGAAACGATATGTATTCACCCTTTGACACCTTGATGCCGACATTGCGAGCCACTGCACCATTAATGTGCTTCTCTTGCACAACCAATCGCACACGAGGGTCATTGAACCTCTCCACGGTCTCTCGCGCCTTGGCTGTAAACTCGTCATCAGGCTCGTTGTCGCTTACTACAAGCACCTCTATATTCTTATATGTCTGCTCACATGCACTACTTATAGCACGATGCAACATCGTTGCACGCTTATAGGTAGGGATTATGATTGAAACAAGGCTAATCTGTTCTATCATGAGATTTTACTTCTATTTGGAAATAAGGATGGAGCTATCACCTTTGCATGCAAATAGATGAAAGTTGTAATAGCCCTTTTATATGATGTTTGCTTAAGTAAATGAAAAGCCTCAAATGGATTATTTCCAAGTGGGGAATATAAGACTTTGAATCTCTGTGTTAATGATAGTTTTTCGTCCATCCATTTTACGTAAGGACTATTTCGATTACAGTTGCCTATGCAAGGGATGGCATAACAGTTAATGCCATTCTTTCGTGCTCTAATACCATATTCGAAATCGCCCTTTGAATGTCTGAAACAATAATCAAGAATACCTATCTTATCACTTACGGAAGTTGGAACATAAACGATATTTCCGTTAAAATGATAACATTGCAAAGCGTCCTCTGCAGGCTTAAGAATTTCGTTCTTCTTAATATATCCTCCATAGGTGTATTCATTGTCATCTAAGTCACGGATTGTACCAACCAATATTGAATCAGGATGTTTTTGTGCATTATTATATAATGTTTCCAATGCATCATTTCGCATAAGCGTATCGTCATTCAACCAAAGCACACCATCGTAAAGACCGCCTTTCTTGGAAGCTTCCCATGCGACATACATGCCTCTATTCCAAAAAAGATTTCCATCCCCATCGATTATCTTTACCTCTGGGTAACTTTGATTAACAATAACAGGAGTTCCATCTGTGCAGCCATCATTTACCAGATATACATCATATGACAGCCCTTCGACACTCTTGTTATTGTAGAGATGCTTTAAGCAATCGTTTGTCTTCTGGCAACGATTGTGACATGTCAATAAAACTGCTATATTCATTTTCAAACTTTATTAATTCAGACTATATAATGCGTATTAGCGTAAGAATCATTCTTATCTCTCAATGCGAATAATAAGAAGCTCCACAAGTAGAGATCTTGAACAAAGTTAAAGTGGAAAGGTCTCTGCTGATAACCGACGAACAATACGAACAGCGCTACAATCACCTCCTTACGTCTATTGCTAGCAAGTATTAACAGCAAGGGAAGATAGGTTATAATATAACCAACGATTCCATCCTTTGCTAATATTTCATAAGGGTTATCACTTCCAAGGTCGTCCTGTGCTCCGAAATTCTGACTTCCAATTCCGAATACAGGAGACGATTCAAATTGCATATAAGCGGCATCCATCTGATTTTGCCTATTATTACCAGATATACCTTTTTCTGCATCTAATTCAAAACGACCAATAGTACGAGCATAGATATCAAAATCACTACCTTCTGTTTTGTTTATATAAGGAATTGCCATTAAGACGATTATAACTATAGGAATTAGCCTATAAATTGATTTCAGGTTCTTCAAGGCCAGAAATAGCGCCATCTGAATGTAGTATGCAATTGACAATGTAACTGTTGCAAACCATGGTGCAAATCTGTTATATATCTTATCATGTAAGAATGCAAAGTTCAGGACTAATCCGTAAACAGTCCATGCTGCCAATGCTCCTGCTTCATCAAAATATCCCGCAGGTCTTACAAAACCTACGCCAGCCACCTTAGCACACAAGATTCCGTAGAATCTATACACATGTACAGAATCCTGAGGGAAAACTGTCATAATAGGCTCTATTGCCCCAAATGCAAGTAAAATAAAGCCTACAAAGGCAAATAAGGTCTGTAATAAAATGAACCTATTATTATATAACCAGAACCTCTCGAAAATATTATTCCGATATAACAAGAGCAGAAAGCAATATGTTATTAACAACAATATGATTCGGGTAAAATAAGAACTATCCTGAAAACACAAACCATATATACCCCAACAAGTAATTGTAATAATTACTGCACTGTTAAATTTAGACGGCAAAGAGATATTATCACCTCGGAATGTGTTCAGTAGAATAAACAGCAAGCATAGGAAAACGACACCTGTAATACTTAAAGGAGGGAATGAGAAAAACCACCTTAGGGCATATGGTTCGTTCATTAGCATGAAAGCTTGGGCTATCACAAATAGCAACCAGAATTGTTTATTTGACATCTCTACTTTCTAAGTTTATTGTACAAAAACTTTATCATCTCTGTGAACGATCGACTTTTTACCTGTGTCCATCGTCTGCTCCATTTATCTGAATAATAGGACAGATTATATGGGAATAGGGGTTCATCAAACAATTCAAAAGATGCAGTATCCAAATCCAGTGACATTCTCTCCAAACGATAATCATCAATATGTCGGCCTTTAATAATACCTGCAGCTCTGAATGTGTTCAGTCTCTGCGTACCATAAAGCCCTGGATATTTCTCCCATACAAAACTACCATAGGTTTCAAACTCTGAAAAACATGGTTTCTCCAAGTTTTCACATGCGTTCAGTATCTTCTCAATCCAATCGGTTCCTTCTACGTTTGATTGTCCTATCGCCTCTATAAGTTCACACATAATGTCTTTATCAAACATCATGTGCTCAGATATGAAGGAGAAGTCGGCTACTTTGCCAATACCAATCAACTTTTGCATTGTGTCAAAATATGGCTCGTTATATTCTTTTTTCTTGGTGAATAGAGGTTTATCGCCGTCAAAGAATTCAATATGAGATAGAGGCAATGTATCAGAGTCCCATGTCAGATAATATTTCTTGGCATGTTTTGTCTGGGCAAAACCCATTTTAAGGAATTGCTGCAAGTACCACCCGATTCGAATATGAACACCATGTTGGAGTAGAATATTCTTTATTCTTCCAAATGAGATATTGTGGCACATGGTGTTCTCGTCTAGAAGTACAGCACCAAAACTATCTACGCCAAGTTTATGAAGCTTCTCAAAACACTTGGCATTAGTCATGATATAGACATTCTCTGCCTCTATTAAATTCATACGAATATATTTTAGCACCTTCGGTAGAAAATCGACATCCTTCGATGCTACAGGTATGATAATATCGTAACTCATGTAAGTGGTAATTATAAGAATTTACTAAAAAAAGATTTATAAAGATTGCCAGTGTCTGTAGATTCACACAGATAATCAAACAATTCAGATTTACTGTCTTCTCTTAAAGAAGCATGACAGTCAATTATCTGCTCCTTTGAGAGAAATACACTTCCTTGTTTAATATCTCTATATTTATCTGATGGCAGCATCGTAGAATATCTTAGAATATCATGATAGAAATATACCATTTCAGCAAAGACAGAAGTGCTGCCTACAATGGTAAAATCTACAGAGTTGGTATATTGCATGGTGTCTATGCCCTTAGCGACATTACCCATATAATATTTCCTGTCTATAAGGCCTTCGAAATAGTCTTCTTTGTAATTGGGGTGTAGTTTCAATACATACTTCATTCCTAAATGCTTAGCAAGTATGTTTGCGGCTTTTATCATCTCAACGTTTTCGTGCTCCCACGAAGGGTGAGATATTACTACACCAAACGTATTATTATTCGGTTTTACGCATCGTTCTATTCCTCTGCCGATGTTGCTCATTATTCCAACAATAGGTAGATTCTCTTTTTCCCAGCCACACTTCATAGCTTCGTCTTGTGCGAATTTATTCCAGCACAAATGGTAGTCACTCGGAGAGCTATAAAACTCAAGTCCGCAGTTAACGAACGTATCCTCGCGCCAAGCATTGAATTGTCCATGTTGTAATGTTGCAGTCTTAATTCCTGCCTTCTTAAAAAGAAGTGTAAGCATACATTCATGGAATACACAGTCGTAATATGTTACTAACAGGTTATATTTGCGGCATGGAATCTTGGTCAAAAACTTTTGAGCATAATAAACCTCGGTAAGTTCTTTTATGATTTGATACTTCTCAATTGCCGACAACCCTTTACCCATCAGTTGCGTAAGCCAAATGGGGATTAGTATAAATAGAATATAGAAACCTTCGAGTCGGAATTTACCATTACAATGTCTTTCAATAAGCGTATCTGCAACAGGTGCAGTACTCACGACCTTGTTAAAGTTCACCTCGTTACTTTTGCGAACAGGATCAGAGAGATAAAAAAGTATCTTAGCTCCTTCTTTCTGTTTGTATTCAAAGCCAGCGAAAGTTGAATGGAAAGCTCTTTTTATGATAGATAATGGAGCCCTATTTAGCTTATCTTTGATTATACAGTCGTTCTGGATACTCTTACGTAGGAACAATTTATCTAAAGGGATACTTGGAATATTATATATTTTAACCTCTGATAAGCACGTAGCTAAATGTCTTTTGTTCATGCTTTAGAATGTAGTTTATTAGGAAAAGACCAAATGCGTTCAATCAATATTGCTAAAAGCAAAGAGACACCGGACAGCCATACAAATGTTAATATTGAGATTTTCGGCCAGTATATAATTTCAGGCCAGTAATAATAGTAATAGCCATGTATGAACCATATTGCTGTAGAAAAGGAACCAAAGACATTTATAGTTCTCTTCAACCAAGCAGGTACTCCCGCCTTCATAATACACCACAACATAATGGGAACTATTATACAATCAATATATTTTTTTACATATAAAGGAGTATCGTAGAATATCCATATTCTGAATAACACAACAAATAAAAGAATAACTACCCCCCCCAATCTTTTGCATTCAATCTTTGAGAAGAAGCATTTTTTAGCAAAAATAATACCCATCAAAAAACAAGGCATATATTCAAAAAAACGAGATATCTGAGGAATAGGGAACCAATTATTAATTGAAGATATTATGCCAATCACAAAAAAAACAAAGAGTGATAGATAATCTTTATATTTGAAATCTATTTTCCTATACAAGAAATAAAAACATATTAATTCGAGATACAGGTATATAAACCAGAACATCCTATTATAAGATGGATACACACCCGAAAATTCTAATAGTAATCTTCTCAAATCCGGAGTTACAACGCCAACCAATAAAATAATCGGTGTTGCTATAATCCATATTTTCCAAAAACTCAAATACAGTTTTTTAATTCTGTTAAAAGTATTTTTAAATGATGTACATGAGTTTGAAACAACAAGACCATAACCAGACAAGAATACAAATATTGAAACACACATGCTTCCCAAAGCAGCCCACTGATTATGAAATAAGCCTATAGTTACAAAGCCTGTCTCTATAAACGGATTCCACAAGTGAAAGACAAGCATTAATAATAGTGCAAAACCTTTAAAAAATAAAGACCACTCTTTTGTCATATTATTATCTTTTTACTCTTCCACTTGTATCACCTTTCATCAGGTTCTCTACCTCCTGAACTGTTACCCAGTTATAGTCACCCTTCAAGGTGTGTTTCAAACAACTTGCTGCTGTTGCGAACTCCAGAGCATCCTGGTCACTGTCGTAATGGAGTAAGCCATAAATGAGACCGCCCATAAAGCTGTCACCACCACCTACACGATCCACAATGTCGGTAATGTCGTAACGTCTGCTCTCCAAGAGGTTTTTGCCATCGAAGAGAACGCCACCCCAGGTATTGTGATTGGCATTTATGGCTCCACGAAGAGTGACAACCATCTTCTTGCAACGAGGGAACTTCTGCATCATCTGTTCGCATACGGAACTGAAGGCACTTTGGTCAACAGCGCCATTGGTTTTTTCTGCATCAAAGTCCTTTGGTTTAATGCCGAATACTTTCTCGCAATCTTCCTCATTACCAAGGATGAGGTCGGAACCGGCTACCATCTCGGGCATTACCTCAGCTGCTGTCTTACCATAACGCCAGAGGTTGCCACGATAGTTGATGTCGCACGAAACGGTTACTCCAAGTTCGTTGGCTGTCTTGATAGCCTTCAAGCATTCTGCTGCTGCATTCTCAGAGAGTGCAGGAGTGATACCAGTCCAATGGAACCAATCGGCTCCCTTAAGGATTTCCTTCCAATCGACAGAGCCTTGCTCTATTGTTGCGATGGAACTGTCCTCACGGTCGTAATAAACCTTTGAGGGACGTGAATTGCTACCTGTTTCAAGATAGAGAATGCCCATACGCTTGCCGGAACGTTGGATGTGGTCAACACCCACTTTGTGTCCACGAAGATCCATGATACAACGTTCTGCGATGGGGTTATCGGGCAGACAGGTGATGTAATCTGTCTGCATACCATAGTTTGCGAGTGAGACTGCTACATTGGCTTCTGCACCTGCATAGCTCACGTCAAACTTGTCGGTCTGTATAAGTTTGAGATAATCTGGTGCACCAAGGCGCACCATGACCTCTCCAAATGTTACTATCTTTGCCATAGGTTATTTCTCTCCGTAAAGGTTCTTGTACATAATCTCTGCAATGATGAAGTCATCTGGCCAATCGATGTCGAACGAATGAAGTTCGTCCATGACGTGAAGGAGTGGTTTCTGACCAATGCGGTTCTTCTGTTCGGTATAAACCTCACGCTTTGCAAGGAACATAGTGTGGTTGATTGGATAAAGAGCCTCCAAATCCTGTGTACGAGGCCAAGGAATGTCTGTCGTGTTATTGATGAGTTTACCCTCACGATTGAGGAGGAAGTTCTTCAGCTCTGTTACACCAACAAGAGAATCATAGCCTTCATCCAATTTCTCCAGATAGAGTTTGATACCAGCATCATACTGGTCAGCACCACACAGAGGGGTTGTTACATGACCCCAAAGAATGTGGTCAGCATCTGTTACGGTAGGAACATAGCAGATGAGATCCTGAAGGTTAGTAGTTGAGAGGCAAAGTTCTGTAGGACGCTCAATAATTTTCAGGCGGCTGTCCTTGTACTTCTCGGCTACTGCCATACAAGTCTCATCGTTTGAAGAGAAGATAATCTCGTCAATGAGTTTTGTTTCGAGAAGCTGCTTTACCTTGTTTTCTACTAAACCGCCTTCGATACCTGCGAAAGGCTTTGTATTCTTATTTATCACGCGCTCGCTACCTTTGCGAGTAGGGAGATAGAATGCTACTTTATTATTTGCCATAATTATATGTATTGATATACAGATTCAACAATGAGTTCTCTATATAGTGATGGAGTAAGTGACTTCAACGCCCTACCAGTTGTTGCCTGATATGCATTGAATATAGTTTTATTCTCATGAGTAAGGGCTACCTCCTTTTCAGAAAGTACATTTCCAGGATAACCATCGTAACCGACAACATAGATTTCCTCGGATGCAAGATGAATGGCTGTCTGGAGTGCAATAGTAGTAACGGAATCCTTGAACTCCTTAGTGAAATCAACAGATCCAAGTTCAAGTGTATGTTTCTCAGCATACTTTGGAACCTCGGTACCCATTGTTCGTGGATAAGGTGGAAGTATACAAACACCATAGAATTTATCTGCACCTACATTTGCGGTCAGTCGTCTGCCCTCATTGCCAACAAGACAATAATACTTAATTGCATTAACATCTGTAAATGCAGCAGCATGACGAGCAGTAGCAAATACAAGGATAATGTTGTCTTGTTTGTTGATGAATTCTTTAATTCCATCGAGATGTTCGATTACGCTATTCCCGCCTCCAATTACAAGGACTTTCTTATAGAAACCTTTTTCATCAATAACATCATATTTAGCATTGTCAATGGTATTATTCTTTCGATTCTCTAGTGCACGCACAATGCTATTGAAAGAGTATACACGATTAGTCACCCAATCCATAACCTCTTTTTGAGGAATCTTGTTTGCTCCTGCAAGCATATATGGAAGGTTTGTTCCCCACTGGTACTTGTTCATAAGTGGGGCGAAAGCAGAAATCACATCACCAAGGACATTGAAGTCCACCTTCATGCCTTTGTGAGCATTAAGATAGGTAAGCAACAATTCCATATTAAGGTTACCAGCACCTCGACCCATGCCGAGGATGGTAGCATCTACATAGTCAACACCAAGATTCATCGCTGTAATGGTGTTAATGAGTCCTAATTGAAGGTTATTATGACCATGGAATCCTACAGGGACTGTTGTGTTCCCGCGAACTTCTTTATAGATATTTGTAATATCTTCAGGTGTGACACCCCCGAAGCTATCAACCATACAGAAAAGGTCGCACCAGCCGTTGAGTACTGTCAGTTTCTTCAGAAAGTCTGGATACTCTGTGCTCCACTTGCTCATGTACATAACATTGAAGCCAACCTCAAAGCCCATAGCCTTAACTGCCTTTGCAAGCACAACTGCACGATCGAAGTTTTTTGGATCTATGGCAATACGAATCATATCCACCAAACCTATAATCGGCTTGAGTAAGGCATCAAGATCTTCTTTTTTTGTGCTTTTCTCATTAAGCATCACATCCAACTTCTTGGTGCAAGTCTGGCGAATATGCTTGAGTACAGACACTGGCGAATAGCCGAACTTACCCATATACTCTTTGGATGGAAGGTTTCGATAACCTACTTCCAAGTAATCAATAGGTAATGCGTTCATTGCCTGAATGTACGCATCAACCGTCTTTGAGTCAAAATCCCAGTTCGTGTAGTAACCACCATCACGAAGGGTACAATCTAATATTTTTGTCATATAACTTATTTATTTCGCATGAATGAGAGCCATGGCATAGGATACACTTTGTTGCTATAGATCCATACACCTAACATAATAATGAAAGAGCCAACAACATAACTTATCTTTATGCCATCCTCGCCTATGTTAGAAACGAGTAAATATGTAAGAAATAATTGTATTAGGGAACCAGAAAAAGTAATGATCCCGAGTCCTAATGTTTTCTTTACGGAATAAGGGAATTGGATTACAAGTTCATACATAGAATGTAGTGTCAGACCAGCAATAATCCATGGGATAAACTGGAATGAGTCAGCATATTGTACATCTAGAATATACTTTGTTGCTAACCAACAAGCAAATATTACGAAACATGAAAGGACTGAGAATCCACACATTACTTTATATGAGAATAAAACCAATTTTCTTTTCTCTGATTCTATGTTCTCATCTGTAAAGTTAGATATTCTTTTTTGCAGATATGGAATATACGAATTGCTGAATGCCTTATTGAATATTGTATATAACGCTCCAAAACTCATGGCCATGGAATAAATGCCATTTGTTGCAAGTCCACAATAAGCCGTAATAATCAACTTGTCAAAACCTGATTTGAACCAGAAAGAAAGCGAGTGTGGCAAAAGCGGTAATCCAAACTTCAATTGTGCAATTATTGTTGGCTTTGTGATTCTGAATGTCAGATAGTCACGTCTCCACAATAAAAAAAGATGGATAACAGACATTATTGAAAAGGCAATAATGGTACTTAAAATTTTACCTAATGCGCTCATTCTTAAAACAACGACCAGTATAACCAATAGAATTAGGAATATACAGGTTTGGGCTATCTGCAATTTCGCAAAGACATAAGGTTTTTCCTCTAATCGATAGAGAACAAGGTTTAAGCTTGTAACTAAATGCGCTATTACCGAGACAATTGTCAGTAATTGCAGAGACAAACCAATATGCAGATAATTCTCTAGCATACCGGTAGCCAGAACTATTATCAAGGAGAATAGCACACAAGAGGCTAATATAATAGCTATCAAGCTACTTACTATTGTGGCTTTCTCTTTCTGACTTTTTCCGTAAAAAAAGTAAGGAATAGAGTTTACTACTGCCTGTCCTGCAAGAAGCATAAGTATGTTTTGAAGGACATCAAAATTAGCAGCTATACCAAGTTCCTCTGGTATCAAATAGTGAGATATTAGTGGCAATGTCAAAAATGCCAATCCCTTAGAAATACCGTCAGTTAACGTGTATATGGCTGTGTGCTTAAATAGAGAACCTTTCAAAAATCTGAGATTCATATATTTTTTATATTGTTTTCTTATATTGTTGTGCACTATAACCCATGAAGGGCGAGTGAGTATGATCTTCCTAAAGTTCTCTTGCAACCGTTGGAAGTATTTGTCATAGCTACTTAGTAAAATATTTACTGTATGTTGGATTCTGAGGTAAATCCTTCATCGCTTGTCGATACAATTCATCTTCCGCTCCATAGAAATGTATATCATCACAGAATTTTTGCCACCAACCGTTCTTTATCGATTCATAGTAGATGTCTAACTCTTCTTCTGTAAATGCAGGTTCATAATCATCTACAGTAATACCTATTGATTGGAGCCTAGTAATAGTATCTTCTAAAGTAGCATTATTGCGTGAAGCATTGAGTTCTGCTGCCTTTCTTGATACAACCTTGTTATCTCTGCGAGCACAGAAACGATCCTTCCAAGCATGTTGTAATAGATCATTAGCAAAGTACTCTTCACCATTATTGCTCTGATTAAATATATCCTGTGAGATCTTTGCATCATGTCTGAAATAAAGCGCTGTCACTTCTGACAATTTCTTCATGTCAACATCTTTTTCCATGTCAAGCAAATATCCACATTGAGAACCTGGGCGCATGAATATCTGTTTTCCTATAGTTTTGAGGGCATATCCTTCGTGCTGTTGAAACGCCTCAGGATAGATTAGCTCATAGCAATAGATTACACCCAGTTTTGATGTGTCAGTACATGGATAATAGGTGTCTGTCTTCCAGTCATAATTGGTGGTTGCAAAGAACTTCATAACCTCTAGATCAGATGACAAATCGAGTAATCTTGACTTGTTATAATAATGCTGCGCAAGTCCTGTGTAATGCACTCTGAAATGGAAAGTGTCGTGAAGCAACTCAATTCCGTTTTCGAATAACTGTACTAAAGGATGAGTCTTAATGAGGAGCTCCAACTCCTGAGAGTATATCAGAAATTCGATATAGTCACGATTTGCATTCTTCTTATCATCGCGAAAGAGATTAGGCACGCATGGCTTTCCTTCGTAATGGTCAGATTGACCTCGGTACAAGAACTTATGCCCATATAAGTTTGGTTTGAAAGAGAACCATTGCTCATTCAACGACTGTCCTGGCATTGGCGCCATTTGGTTTACCATAAATGTTCTTGTTGGGTACGAGTTCGTATATTGTGATACATATGGTGATGCCCAATGAATACGAAAGCTCTCAAAGTTTACGTCATAGAAATACTTCTGCTGCTCAATGTCTTGCAATAGCATATCTTGATCATGGGCATTTTCCTCCATCAGTCGGATATACTCTACCGCTTCATATACATTATCGAAAGGGTTCTCTTTCGTTCCCTTAACACCTGCTGCAAGATTAGGAGCGTACGATTTTGAGTGTGAAGGCAGATATCTCTTGATATATCGCATCTTATCTGCTTCAGATAGTTGAGCGTGATAGAATGAAGCGTCCTTATATGGAGGTGCAGGTGTTTTTACAATTCTAGCCTCTAAATTGAATTCCTCTTTCAAGGTTCGTTCTATCTGCGGACAGGCAACATTTACAAAGACATCTGGCAAAGGAATTTGCAAACCTTTGAGAAGGATGACTGCTTGAGAGTAATATTGCGATGCCTCCAAGTAATCTAGACATCCTAACTTATCTGGATGGAATATAAGATAGAGCATTCGCACTTTCCCATACACTTCAAACCTTAATGGTGTAAGGCTGTTCTGTGAACTCCTTTCAAGGAGAAATGCCTCAGAAATCGTAATAGTTTTTGTTTCAGGATCTACCTTCACATTCTGGGGAATAGAAAACCCACCTGTCATTATTGGTGGTAAGCTTGCTGTTGTATTTATATGGATATCGTTAGGGTTCATATCCATAAAAGAACATACGTCATTCTTAAACGCATTGGCTATATCTATTGCTTGTTTCAAATTAAGCATAATCGGAATCATATTATATTTGTCGCTCAGCAAGGATTCGAACCTTATCGACGCATGTTGACTTCCAAAAGAAGAGCATGTTTGATATATCAAGCTTCCATTGTAATTGATTTATCTTGATTTTTTTATTCTCCGTAACAAAATACTACTATACGAACATTGTGTATATCGTAATATTTTACTACCTTTGTATCAGAATCTCGTTAAATAAGTCTCCGTAACAAAATATGTCGGCACGTAAGCGTAAATACAAAGAAAGACATACTTTAGTGAACGCCGAGAAGCAAAAAACGCACGTTTCCTTTGAACTCCGCTGTTTTCTGCTCCTCAAAATCTCTTTTTCCTGGCTTAGGGAAGTGAAAAAATCACGACCCTGAGCCCAAAAGCACTCCTTAACAGCCTTCATAATGGTTCAAAAGCGTAACATACTGCAAATTTTGTATCTATTTTGTGACTTCGTTACTCGCACCGTTTCCATTTACCTAATCCGAACTAATTCATTTTCAAGCCACTAAGTCACGATTACGCTGCCGCAAAAAGTAACAATTCGCATTCAACTGCAATATTATAGTTTTTTTATCTATTTTGTCATGAAATTTTCTTCAGCAAGCGGGGGGCAGAGGGACAGACGTTGAGCCACTTTCCTTCGAGAACCTCACGATAAATTCCAAGATGGGTCATACTACTTCGACTGGGCTCAGCATAAATTCCACAGTCCCTTTGACGCCATCGTTGTTCGTTATTCGTTGATCATTTTTCTGTTTATTTTCAGTATTCTGGATATTGCTGAAAGGAGCCTTGTGCTTCGCATCCGCTCAGCAGATACTCATGAGGGTGCTGATGCCGCATTTCCTGCTAGATTGTCACAATCCACTTACCATCGTTGCGGTCGCCTTCATGCATCAGGATGTGCTTCATCTCTGACAGGTCGCGCCTGATGGTGCGTTCAGAGACATGAAGCATACGTGACATTTCTGGTCCTGTTACGTACGGATTGACACGTACCATGGATATGATAGTTCGCTGTCTGTCTGTCAGTTGATTCATGACATCATACGTGACATCGTTCGTGACATTATCCGTTGCTTTCTGCCCATACAAGACACTACTTATGATGGTGGTGAAATGACTTGATGTGCTGCGGAACTGAGGTTTTCGATCGTCTACATAGTCGGGCAAAGCTTTGGTCTCATTGCAGATGCGCTTCAGGCCAGATCCTCTTTTCTCCATATATTCGAGTTGTGCCATCACATCGGCAAGGATGGGGTTGCGTCTGTCGGAGTGCACGTCACGTATGTCAAGATTCTGGATCAGCTGACCGCTGTACATTCCTCCTGGTGATGAAATCTCTAGCCGGTCATCGTAGATATCGAGATGGACCTCACCTCCCATGACGGTATAGTCGCGATGGATGAAGTGATTGACCAAGGCTTCGAGTACTGCTCGTTCGGCATACTCATGCTTGTTCTTGCGGCCATTGGGTAGCTTTTCCCATCCGTTTGTGGTATTTGACTTTACAAAAGCCAGGGCATCTCTCAGAAGCATCAGCACATTGCCCGTAAATTCTGCATCGTTTACGGCATCATCTTTCTCTACTCCATTCCAGCGGGTGCCTGTGTACGCTTCTTAAAGGTATTTGCCAAGTATGTGAACGAATGGTCTTCCAGAAGATAGTTTGTCTTCAGCGAGTCGAAGGTGCGGTTCGTGCCTTTAAGCACCAATCTGAGCATCTGCTCGTCTGTGGCCGGTACGCTCTCGTCTCCCATTCGGACGAATGCCACTCGCTGGCCATCGCCTACATAGTAATAAGGTGTGTAGTGGCCGGCACGAACCTTGAGCTGGAGCACTTTGACTTCTCCATCCTTATGGGGAATGGCTTCGACTTCGGGCAAGGGGTCCATCTTGTCCTTGATGGCTGTGCTTATCTTTTCGGTGGTGTCCTGAATGTCTTCAAGTCCGCGAACGGCTCCATCATTGTCCACACCGAAGAAGAGCGATCCGCCCTGTCCATTGGCAAAGGAGCTCACGCTCTTAAGCCAGCTTTTGGGCTTCTTCTCTTCGAGCATGAGCTTGAAGTCGTATGCGGTACATTCTGCTATAAGGTCGTTGATGGTCATATATCTATCGTTTGTTTTGTTTTCTTTGTTGTTGAGCCTCTCTTAGACCTTTGGGAAAAGAGTACTTCGACCAGCTCAGTAGAACTGTGCGGTTCCTATCTTTTGCCCTAAGCACTCTCTTCGACCTTGAGGGAGAAGTGTGTGCTGGGGCTATGATCATTGGCGGGGTCAGGGCGACAGGTACATCTGAACCACTTTCCTTTACTTCGACTGGGCTCAGCATAAATTCCCCAATCCCTTTGACGCCATCGTTGTTCGTTATTCGTTGATCTTTTTCTGTTTATTTTCAGTATTCTGGATATTGCTGAAAGGAGCCTTGTGCTTCGCATCCGCTCAGCAGATACTCATGAGGGTGCGTGGGCCTATGCCGTACTCGTGGACGAGGTAGAGGATGTGCGGTATTTAGGATAATAAAGGTTGAAAAAACTTGAGAGACCGACAGTTCATTATTCCACAAACCTAGCTCCATCATCCGGCTGTCGAACGACAGTTTACCAAAGAGCTGGAGGTACGGTCTTGCCTTCGAGTGTTACGTTATAATTTACCATTTTGTTAGTCGCGCTTGAAAATATCACGTGTATAAACCTTCTCCTCTACATCCGAGAGGCAGTCATCGAAGCGGTTGGCGATGATGGCTTTGCTCTGAGCCTTGAAGGCGGCAAGATCGTTGACCACCTTACTGCCGAAGAACGATGTGCCGTCTTCGAGGGTTGGCTCGTAGATGATTACCTCGGCGCCCTTGGCCTTGATACGCTTCATGATGCCCTGGATGGCTGACTGGCGGAAGTTGTCGGAGTTTGACTTCATAGTGAGGCGATAGACGCCGATGACACAGGAAGCCCCCCTCGATCCCCCTGCGTAGGCGGAAGATTCCCCGGCTTGATACTGATTGTTGGTGGTGTAGTCATACCAGCCGGCCATTTTGAGCACCTGGTCGGCGATGAAATCCTTGCGGGTACGGTTGCTCTCCACGATGGCGGTCATCATCTGCTGTGGCACGTCCTGATAGTTGGCCAGGAGCTGCTTGGTGTCCTTAGGCAGGCAGTAGCCACCGTAGCCGAACGATGGATTGTTATAGTGGGTACCGATGCGGGGGTCGAGGCCGATGCCGTTGATGATAGCAGCAGGGTCAAGGCCCTTGATCTCGGCGTATGTGTCGAGCTCGTTGAAGTAGCTGACGCGAAGGGCCAGGTAGGTGTTGGCGAAAAGCTTGACGGCCTCGGCCTCCTTTAATCCCATCAGCAAAACAGGGATCTGTTTTGAGTTAGAAGTTAGGAGTGATGAGTTAGGAGTTTGAGGGCCAATAGCGCCTTCGAGCAGAAGCTCAGCAAAAGTCTTTGCCAGTTCTTCTGCGTCAGGGTTGCCGATGGCACCGATGGCGGCATTCTCTTCGTCCCACTTCTTCTCCTGAGCCGAAGGGAGCATCTTCGGATAGCTGACGATGATGCGCGATGGGTACAAGTTATCTTCGAGCGCCTTGCTCTCGCGAAGGAACTCCGGAGAGAAAAGGAGGTTGAACTTCTTACCCTTCAATGCCGGATCGGTCAGGAATTTGAGCGCATACTTCACATAGAGCGAGCGGCAGTAACCCACCGGGATCGTCGACTTGATGACCATCACGGCATCCGGGTTGACGCTCAGCACAAGGTCGATGACGTCTTCGAGATGGTGCGTGTCGAAGAAATTTTTGGCAGAGTCGTAGTTCGTCGGTGCCGCGATGACAATGAAGTCAGCATCCTTATAGGCCGATGCGCCGTCGAGGGTGGCGGTGAGATCCAGCTGCTTCTCTGCAAAATACTTCTCAATATACTCGTCCTGGATTGGGGAAATGCGATTGTTGATCTTCTCTACCTTCTCAGGGATTACGTCTACGGCAGTCACCTTGTGGTGCTGAGCCAATAATGTGGCAATACTAAGGCCGACGTAGCCGGTGCCGGCTACGGCAATCTGTAAGTCTTTGAATTCTCTCATTGATATAGGGATATTAGCTTCGCTAGGGAGCGCCCCATAGAAATGAGGGATCCCCGCGCACGTATATATATAATAAACGCGACAAATTTAAGGAAAAAGTACGAAATCAGCAATTAATAGAGGCGATAAATAGGGATTGAACCGAAAAAAACGCGGAAAACACTGGAATAATCACATTGAAATGACAAAAACGTGGGGAAAAGTGTTGGCATTTAATAAAAAAATATATTATCTTTGCGTCATATTTCCAATATTTATTGCGCAATTTTTAGAGGTTGTCTTCCAGATAGAGCTGGAGGATGATTAGCATCGTCAGTGCACTACGATAACGAGTATTATTTTTAAAACATCAATAAAAAACATGAACGATTCTATAACAATCGAGGAAGAAATGACACAGCGCCAGAAAGCGGTGGAAATGTCTCTCAACTGTATCTATAGCTTCCTTGACTCGGTAGATTTCTACATCAAGAAGCTCTACCTCTACCCTTCTCAGGATCCTGACACCTGCGACCAGGATCTCAACCTCCGACTGTTCGAGTTTCTCGAGGCAGAGGCGATGCGTGCGGTCCAACACGTGGCAAAGATCGCCCGCATGTCGGCCACAACCCTGCTGCCCATCACCCGCGTCGACCCGCAGAGCCTGATCATGCTGGCTATTTCGCGCCTCAATGCACCCAGCTATGAGGCGTTCAATGCCGTAGAGGAGTCGCGCGTCATGGCGCTCTGCCAGCAGATCAGAAGCCAGCTCTCAAGTGTCTGGAAGAAGCCGGTCGTACGTTCGCATGAGGAGGCTGAGGAAATGTTCCAGCAGCTGAAGGAGCGATATTGCCAGGACTACCAGGAGGCGCTCGCATACTTCCGCGATGACTACGAGAAGCAGATGGCGGGCACGTCGAAGCTCAACGAGGACTTCAAGGACTGCCAGGCCGTGCAGCTCTACCAGCAGAGCGAGATGAGCATCACCAACACCCTCAGCCTCATGAGCAAGAGCGACTGCACCGAGCATGACCTGCTGCAGCTCCTGGCCTACATCGTCAGACTCGAGATCCTGCGCCAGATGGCCGTCGATGCGCGTCAGCAGGAAATGCAGGAACGCCCATCGGACGAAGATGCCGTGATCGCTGATCTGAAGCCTATCTTCTATGGCGATGAGAAAGCGGCCCGAGCTTTCCTCAAAAGCATCAAGGGCCTGAAGCCGGCTCAGGTAATACAGACCGTAAAAACGCTGCTCGAGAAGAAGAAAATCAGTATGATTTCGCAGGGAAGACGCCTCTGGGAAATACTCCATCAGGCCGGATATTACGCGCCAGAACTGAGAAATTGGTACAAATATCTGAAATAAGTAGTGTACTCAGTACTACACGGAGTTCTCTTTAGTACAAAGTGATACTACTCAGTACACTAGGACCAAGGATTACAGAAATTTTATTTCTGTAATCCTTATTTTTTGCGTAAATTTGCAGTGCAAAAACAAAGAATTATGTTTTGCAAGTTTCGCAAGTGCGGAACTCAGAAGTTATAGAGAAGTAAAACAGAAGTTATAGGGAAGTTATAAGGAAGTTATAGGGACGAATGTTCTTTAATCGAAACTTCTTTCTATCTTCCAAAATTGTAGGTATTGTCCTTATAAATTCTTTTAACTTCCTTATAAATTCTCTATAACTTCTCAATGTGAGCAAGTTACTACTTGCGAAACTTGAATAATATTTTATGCAACAACCTATAATATAATTTATTGCAAAATGAACGAACTGACTTTTACCGGTGTAATCACCAACTGTTCGGGTCTCCAGGAGGCGCCTGCCAAAAATGGGACCATGTATCGCTACTATGACCTGGAGCTGCGCGCCGACGACGCCAGCCAGCAGTCGCTGAGCCTGCACCTGCTGGGCGAGATGGCCGTGCAGCTCAGCACCTGCGAGATCAATCCGGGCATGCAGGCCTGTGCCCACATCTCACTCTTCTGCCACGAGTTCCAAGACCGCGAGGGCATCTGGCGCAAGACCAATGAGATCTCGTGCTGGAAGCTCGATGTGATGGACAAGGAGTTTACTTGCCGAAGATTCCGCTAAAACTGTTCACGTATGAAAGAATGGATCAAGCTTGAGACCGCCCTGCTCAGCGACCCCCGCATCGAGCGCCTGGTGAAAGACCTGGGCACGAAGGGTTTGGGCATCTATATCGTGGCGCGTATCCTGACCGATCAGAACGATAAGGGCTGCATGCTGAAGACGCTGCTCAATGACGGCTCGTACTTCACCAGCAGGCGACTCATCTATCAGGTGGTCGACCACTACGGACTCTTCGCCAGGAATGGCAGCGGACTGCTGCGCGGCTGCACCCTGGTGGACCCTCGCACGGACGTATGCACCCGTGAAGGCGACCGTGCAGATGCCCCTGAGGACACCCGTACTGACATCCGTGCAGGCGAACCTCTTTGTGAAGAAGAAGATAGATATAGAAATAAGAACAGAGAGAGGAGCGGCCACGCTCCCACCCCTCTGTCTGATGAAGAAAAGAACTTCTACGAGCACATGCAGGCCAACTATCCACGTGTATGCATGCTCGATAAGCCGCTGACCTACGCGGAGAGCGAGAGGCTGCTCAAGGATTACAGCCCCGAGCAGATCCACTCCGCCCTGATGGATATGGAGAACAATAAGAACCTCCTCAAGAAGTCCATCTCGGCCAATCTGACCTGCCGCAAATACCTGCGTGTCGCCTATGGCATCCGATAACCTCACCCTGCCCATCGCCCAACCCCAGTACGCAGTCTCTTCGGTCATCAACGAGGAGCTCGAAGCGGCGATGCTCTGCCGGCTGATGTCTGACAAGGAAGCCCCCATGCAGGTGCTGCCCCTCCTGCGCGAGGACTGCTTCACCCTGCCGGCTCACCGCTGCATCTTCAAGGCGATTGTCACCATCGACACGGCGGGCTACGAGGTCACCAACCTCTCGGTGACCGAAGAGCTGTACAACTCGCTCACCCCCGATCGTGCCAGGCTGATCGTGTCTCAGGCCGCCAGCGCCTTCGGCAAGCAGGATGACCTGCAGCCCGTATACATGGCGATGCGCCTCAAGGAATACGCCATCCGCCGAGGCCTGGCCGAGGTCAGCAAGAAGATCATGCGCCTCAACAGCGATATGACCTACCCGATGGAGCAGGGCGTCCAGGAGGTGCAGGAGCTGCTCGACAAAGCCCTGATGGGCAATGGGCAAGATGCGGTGGAGTCTCTCTCGGAGGTGCTCGGCGAGGTCAGGCAGATCACCCAGGACAACCAGAACCCGGCGACCCTCCACACCGGCATACTCTGCGGACTGCCCGAGATCGACCGCGAAGGGGGATTGCCCAACAACGGCCTGGTCATCATCGGCGCCAAGACCAGCCACGGCAAGACGACCTTCGCCATCAACCTGGCTGTCCATGCCCTGCTCGTAGGCCACAAAATTGCCTGCTTCAGCATCGAGATGACCCGTCAAAGGGTAGCTGGCCGTATCGTGTCGATGCGAAGCGGGGTCTGCAGCAACGCCATCATGCGCAAGCCGCTCTCACCCACCGAGCTGCAACGCACCCATCAGGCCATCGACGAGCTGCAGGGATCCGTGGCAGGCAATTTCTTCTTCGACACCCGCAACACGCGCGACATCACCGGCCTCTGCCTGATGATAAGTTCGCTCCACAAGACCAGGGGCGTAGACATGGTAGTGATCGACTATGCCCAGCTCGTCGAGGGTTCGCCGGGCGAGCGTTATGAGAACGACAACAAGGTCCTGGCCGATCTGAGCCACAAACTGCAGTACCTGGCTCGCGACCTGCAGATCTGCATCCTCCTGCTCTCGCAGGTCAACCGCAACACGGTCGGCACCCCCGTCGCCAGCAATCTGCGCGGCTCGGGCGAGATAGAGGAGGCAGCAGACATGATCATCCTGCTCTATAACGCCTATCATGCCAAGACGCAGTTCGAAGCCCCCTACCAGGGTGTCGACACCAAGGACAAGCTGTTCGTCGATGTCTATAAATATCGCGACAGTTCGCCTTTCACCTTCCTCTGCGGGTTCATCCCCGCACTGACTCTGATCACTCCTCTCTCCTCGAAGCAGCTGATGCAGGAGGGGGGAAGGCAGATGACATTGTTTTAACAGACCCACCCCGGTCCTCTAATTATTTTTTTATGCAAAGTATTAATTATCTTCCCTTTGCCCAGCTTCGCAACGCTGAGCACGTGGCCTTCTTCTACAACGTACAGAAGACCATCGAACGTTATGGCGCTACAGACCTTGGTCTGACCGCCGAGTCATTCACCCAGTACACCGCTGCCGTCAATGCCGTGCAAGACATTGTCCTCAAGACGCAGGGCAGTAAGTACACCGCCGACATCGAGGCGTATGATGCCGAGCGCGACCGCCTCTTCCGACTGGTGCGCTACAAGCTGCAGGCCATCGAACTCGCTTCGCCCGACTCGTCGCTGGCTCAGTACCAGACGTCGATCGAGAAGTACATCCTCAATAAGTACAGCACCGACATCATCAAGCTGCCTTATCAGGAGGAGACGGCGCACCTCAACGGCTTCATGCTCGACATGAAGAATCTCTTCACCGAGAGCGATATCGAGACCATGGGCATCACCACCGACCTCGAAGTGCTCAAGGCCGCTAATGACACCTTTACCGAGGTGTATCTCGACCGTGCCGACGAGCGCTCAGGCACCACGGCCGAAGAGACCAAGCGTCTGCGTCAGATCTGCGAGGAGCGCTATGAGCTCATCCGTCTCCACATCGAGTACGTCGCCAACTACGAACCCGAGAGCGAGAAGGGCGCCCTGTGCAACATCCTACTCGGCGTCATCAATGAGCTGATCCGCGATGCCCGTCTGCACCTGGAGATGCACCAGGGAAATATTAACTAAAAACACTAAAAATGAACGAGAAAGAAGAAAATCCCATTGAGCACGGAGAGTGCTGCGAAGAGTGCAAGCGCACCTGCAAGCGTAACTTTTGGACCGAGGTCCTCCGAACGATTGTCAAGATCGGAACTGCTGTGCTGGCTGCGTTCGGATTGGCAAAGTCTACAGGAGAAGACCCCCTCTAACTCCCCCTTAAAAGGGGAGGACACGCAGCCGCGCGTAACAGCGGAAAGTCCTCCCTTTAAGGGTGGATTTAGGAGGGTCTCCCTCATCGTACTGCACTGCTCTGATACGCGACCCTCGCAGGAGTATACGCTCAAGCAGCTACAGAAAGATCATGCCAAACGAGGCTTCGGCGCCTACCCCGGCTATCACTTCTACGTGACCCGTGACGGCACGCTCTACTACTGTCGCCCCCTCAGCATCAAAGGCTGCCACGTTGCCGGCCACAACGCGCACAGTATCGGCGTATGCTATGAGGGCGGACATCGCGAGGACGAGCCACCCTTGGACAAAAAGTATGAGGACAACCGCACCTCCGAGCAGCTGATCACCCTGCACTTCCTGTTTTCCACCCTGCATGAGATGTTTCCAGATGCCAAGATCTGCGGCCATCATGACCTCAATCCTGGCAAGCAATGTCCCTGCTTAGACCCACCTGCAGCTGTAGAGTATGCCTATATTTTCGGACATCCTTAAGGCCGTCGATGCCCTGCTCGAAGCCGATCCTGGCAGCACCGGCGAGAGCATCGCCCAGCAGCTCGGCATCGGACGTACGCCCCTGAGCTACGCCGTGCGGCTCTACTCCGGACTGACGCTGGTCAACTACATCCGCCAGTGGCGCCTCCGTCGGGCCAAGCAGCTACTGCATGACCACAGCGTCACCTATCGTGACGTGGCACGCCGCTGCGGCTTCCACACCGTGCATGACCTCTCGGCCTTCCTGATGCGTATGATCAAGTGCACTGCCTACGAATATCGGGAACACCGCAGCAACGGTCACCGAAAGCTTTAGGCGTCAACGCCATAACACTTATTATCAGAAAGAAGGAGCGGCGCATCCACGCGCCGCCCCTTCTTCCTGTCGGGAACGTCTGCCGCCTCTACGCGGCACCCCTTCCCGCTTGCAGGAAGGTCTGCCGCCTTGATGCGACGCTCTTTATCGAAATGATTATTTCACCACACCCTTTTCGAGGTACTCAGCGAGGTTGGTACGCATCACGCTGGCTACGTGATCGGCTGCCACCTTCTCCATGTCATGCTTGACCATGAGGGCTACAAGCTGCTCGAATGAGGTGGTCTGAGGGTTCCAGCCGAGCTCATTCTTGGCCTTGGTTGGGTCGCCCCAGAGGTTGACAACGTCGGTCGGACGATAGAAGTCCTCCGAGACAGCGACGACTACCTTGCCGGTCTTCACGTCGATACCCTTCTCGTTGATGCCTTCGCCCTCCCAGCGGAGCTCGATGCCGGCATGATGGAAGGCCAGGGTGGCAAACTCACGGACGGTGTGCTGCACGCCGGTAGCGATGACGAAGTCTTCTGGCTTGTCGTGCTGCAGGATCAGCCACATGCACTCCACGTAATCCTTGGCATAACCCCAGTCGCGGAGACTGTCGAGATTGCCCAGATAGAGGCAGTCCTGCTTGCCCTGTGCGATACGTGCGGCTGCAAGGGTGATCTTGCGGGTGACGAAGGTCTCGCCACGGCGCTCTGACTCGTGGTTGAAGAGGATGCCCGAGCAGCAGAACATGTTGTAGGCCTCACGATACTCCTTGATGATCCAGTAGCCATAGAGCTTGGCTACGGCGTATGGAGAGTATGGGTGGAATGGGGTATTCTCGTTCTGTGGCACCTCCTCTACCTTGCCATAAAGCTCTGAGGTAGAAGCCTGATAGATCTTACAGCGCTGCTCAAGGTGATTGGTGCGAACAGCCTCCAGAATACGGAGCACGCCTACGGCGTCAACATCTGCAGTAAACTCTGGTGCATCAAACGAGACCTGCACGTGGCTCTGTGCAGCCAGATTATAGATCTCCGTAGGCTGTACTTTGCCGACGAGCTTGACGAGTGACATGGAGTCGCCCATATCGGCGTAGTGAAGGTGGAAATTAGGCTTTCCTTCGAGTTGTGCAATACGCTCGCGGTAATCGACAGAAGAGCGGCGGATAATGCCGTGTACCTCATAACCCTTGGCAAGAAGGAACTCTGAGAGGTAGCTACCGTCCTGGCCGGTAACGCCAGTGATTAAGGCAATGTTTTTTGACATAAAATAATTTACTATTTAACGATTTACTATTTACAATTGGAATTACTGGAGGGACTGGCGATACCAGTCGAACAGCTTCTGGACGCCGTCCTCGATCTCGACTTTGTGGGTCCAGCCGAGGCTGTGGAGTTTGCTGACGTCGATGAGTTTGCGCATGGTGCCGTCTGGCTTGGTGCTATCAAACTCGACGGTGCCCTGGAAGCCGACGGCCTTGACGACAAGCTCGGAGAGCTCGCGGATGGTGAGTTCCTTGCCGGTGCCGACGTTGATGTGGCAGTTGCGGATCTCGCCGAGCGATGGGATGGCACCGCCGCGGCCGGTCGAGTGGTTGCGGTCGACGACGCCATCGGCCTTGATGCCATAATGGACAGACGAGTACTTCTCGATGCCGATGATGTCGGAGAAATTGACGTTGAGGAGGACGTGAACGCTGGCGTCGGCCATGTCTTCTGACCAGAGGAACTCGCGGAGCGGCTTGCCTGTGCCCCAGAGGGTTACCTTGTTGTTCTCGATGCCATAGAAGGCGAGTACTTTCTCTATGAGAGCCTGCTCACTGTTACCGTCAATCACATAGCGGACGACCTGGGAGGAGTTAGGAGTTGGCTCCTTGATATTCGCACCTACAGGGCGGATGGTGAGATCCTTGCGGATCATGTCCCAGTTACCATCAGCGATGAGCTTGGCCAGGTAGACCTTGCGCATCATGGCTGGCATGACGTGCGAGTTCTCGAGGTGGAAGTTGTCGTTCGGGCCATAAAGGTTGGTGGGCATGACGGCGATGTAGTTGGTGCCATATTGCAGGTTGTACGACTCGCACATCTTGAGGCCGGCGATCTTGGCGATGGCGTACTCCTCGTTGGTATATTCGAGCTCGCTGGTGAGGAGGCAGTCCTCCTTCATCGGCTGGGGAGCATTCTTAGGATAGATGCAGGTAGAGCCGAGGAAGAGCAGTTTCTCGACGCCATGAGCGTATGCCTCGGAGATGACGTTGCACTGTATCTTCATGTTCATCATCATGAAGTCGGCGCGATAGAGGCTGTTGGCCATGATGCCGCCTACGAAGGCTGCAGCCAGGACGACGGCGTCTGGGCGCTCCTCGTCAAAGAACTTCTTGACGGCCTGCTGATCGGTGAGGTCGAGCTCCTTATGGGTGCGGCCTACCAGATTGTTGTAGCCTCTGGCTTTGAGATTGTTCCAGATAGCCGAGCCTACCAGACCGTGGTGACCGGCTACATAAATCTTACTATTCTTATCCATTGTTATTTATCTAATGCACTATATTTGCTGTGCTGACTCTTATACTCAGGCACGATCTCCTTCATCTTCTTGACGATAGCCATATCATCGAACGTGAAGGAAAGCTTGTGAAGCTCGATCTCATTCTTGAGAGCCAGTTCGTAAGGATATTCGCGGACGGCAGCGACCTTGATCTTCGGATGTACGGTCGGCTTGGTCTGCTCAGCGTCATTGAGCACCTCCTCGAAGAGCTTCTCGCCATCGCGCAGGCCGGAGAACTGAATCTCGACATTCTTGGCACCTGAGAGCTGGATCATGCGCTGTGCCAGATCGACGATACGTACCGGTTCGCCCATATCGAAGACGAAGATCTCGCCGCCCTTGCCCATGGTGCCGGCTTCGAGCACGAGGCGGCAGGCCTCTGGGATGAGCATGAAGTAACGGATGATGTCAGGATGGGTAACCATGACCGGACCGCCCTTGCGGATCTGCTCCTTGAAGATAGGGATGACTGAGCCGTTGCTGCCCAGGACGTTGCCAAAACGCGTCGTAATGAACTGCGTCCTAACTCCTAACTCCTCACTCCTAACTCCTAACTCCTCACTCCTAACTCCTAACTCCTCACTAAGCGAAGCGTTCAGCGCCTGACAATAGATCTCGCAGATGCGCTTGGAGCAGCCCATGACGTTGGTCGGATTGACCGCCTTGTCGGTAGAGATCATCACGAACTTACGGGTGCCATACTTGACAGCGAGGTCGGCGATAACGCGCGTACCATATACATTATTCTGCACGGCCATGGCAGGGTTGTCCTCCATCATCGGCACATGCTTATAGGCGGCGGCGTGGAAGACGTACTCTGGGCGATGCTCCGAGAAGAGCTTCTCCATGTGGTCATTATTGGTGATGGAGCCAACGATGGTTAGCACTTTCAGGGCTGGGTGATTGATGGCCATATAGCGGCGCACGTCGTGCATCGGGGTCTCGGCCTGATCGACCAATACTAGCTCGGCAGGATTGAACTTAGCCACCTGACGCGACATCTCTGAGCCGATGCTGCCGGCTGCACCCGTGATGAGGATGCGCTTGCCTCGGAGCATGTCACCTATGGCCTTCATGTCGACTTCGATCTTATCGCGTGGCAGAAGGTCCTCGATATCAACCTCTTTCAACTGATTCTGCGAGATCTCTGACTGACCATCCCACTCCTCGGCCGAAGGGATCATCATGATCTTGATATTCGCCTTGATGAGCGCATCGATCAAGGTAGTACGCTTTGAGAAGTGTTCGCGCTGCAATGGTGAGACGATCAGGACGTTGGCGCCTTTATTCTTCATCTGCTTGGGGAGGTTGTCGCTGTCGAGCGTCACACGCATGCCAAACATCCATGACTGTGCTACCTTGGCATCGGTGCTGACAATGCCTGACAGATGGTATTTGCTGTCAGGATTATTGAGGATATTCTTGGCCAGCGCAACGCCACCTGACATGGCACCATAGATAAAGGCGGACTGTTCGAACTCGCTTTTGCGATAGGACTCATACATCGACTTGGCGAGAATACGAGACATCCAGATGAGCAAGGTTGCGATAATGAGGATGACCACAATCATGCTGGTGTCGGGGATAACCATGTGAGGTATTGCCCCGAAGGACTGCGTCAGCTGATAAATGCAATAGACGAGAAACGAGCCGAAGAGAAGCGCGGTGCCGATACGACGCAGATCGATAAATGAGGAGAAACGCAGGATGCCACTATAGGTATGGAACAGCCTGAAGCTTACGACATAGAATAGCAGGCTGAAAAGTAATCCCAGACAGAGAGGCCAGAAATTGCTTGTAAATTCGCCTCCTCCGTGCTCTAAATAATACGCAACAAGTCCAGCAAAGAACACGCAGACACAATCCAAGGCAAGGATCAGCCAATATGGCAGAGCCTTACCTGAGAAGTACCAGCGTGATGCTTTGTGCAAAAGCTTCATAAAACAATCATTTATTTAGTAATAGTGAAAAAAAAGTATTTTTTGCACTTTATTCAAGTTTCGCAAGTGCGGAACTCAGAAGTTATAGAGAAGTAAAACAGAAGTTATAAGGAAGTTATAGGGACGAATGTCCTTTAATCGAAACTTCTTTCTATCTTCCAAAATTGTAGGTATTGTCCTTATAACTTCTTTTAACTTCCTTATAAATTCCCTATAACTTCTCAAAGTGAGCAAGTACTACTTACGAAACTTGAACACTTTATTTATATCCTTCAGGATTATTCTTCTGGAAGCGCCATGAGTCGCGGCACATCTCCTCGATACCGTACTTGGCCTCCCATCCGAGCTC
>JAZRVB010000172.1:0-34357 GCA_045598885.1 Bacteroidales bacterium | reverse complement strand
CTTCTCAAGAACGTTCGTATTTACGAGGGTTCAGAGTACAAGGAGGTTGCTCAGCAGCCTAAGGCTATCGACATCAACACTTTGAAGTAATCAACACCACAAACAAACATTTACAACTATGGCAGAAGTAATCAATGCAATCGGCCGTCGTAAGGCCGCTGTAGCCCGTGTTTATGTTGCTGCTGGTGCTGGTAACATCACCATCAACAAGAAGGAGCTTCAGGCTTATTTCCCATCATCAATCCTTCAGTTCATCGTTAAGCAGCCTCTCAACGAGGTTGGCGTAGCTGAGAGCTATGACATCAACGTAAACCTCAAGGGTGGTGGCTTTAAGGGCCAGGCAGAGGCTCTCCGTCTCGCTATCGCACGTGCTCTCGTTAAGATCGACGCTGAGAACAAGGCAGCTCTTCGCAAGGCTGGCTTCCTCACCCGCGATGCACGTATCGTTGAACGTAAGAAGCCAGGTCAGCCAAAGGCTCGTCGTCGCTTCCAGTTCAGCAAGCGTTAATTTTTACAGTTGCAGCATAGCAGCTTAAGATTAGCGTCATAAGCGTCATTTAAATATAGTACGCGTGTACATCTATTTAAATAACGTGTTTAGTATCTAAACCTCGAGGATTTGCTCAGGCAACTACCGACAGGTTGCATAACAAGAATGTAAACAAAAAACAATTTCGACAATTATGTCACGTACAAACTTTGATCAACTTTTGGAAGCCGGCGTTCACTTCGGACACCTCAAGAGCAAGTGGAACCCAGCAATGGCTCCTTACATCTTCATGGAGCGCAACGGCATCCATATCATCGACCTGAATAAGACAGTTGCTAAAATCGACGAGGCAGCTGAGGAGCTCAAGGCTATCGCTAAGAGCGGCCGTAAGGTGCTTTTCGTCGCTACTAAGAAGCAGGCCAAGGAGGTCGTAGCCGAGAAGGCTCAGGCTGTTGGCATGCCATACGTTATCGAGCGTTGGCCAGGCGGTATGCTCACCAACTTCACCACCATCCGCAAGGCTGTGAAGAAGATGGCTACCATCGACAAGCTCACCAAGGACGGTACATACGACAACCTCTCAAAGCGCGAGCGTCTCCAGATCAGCCGCCAGCGTGAGAAGTTGGAGAAGAACCTCGGTTCTATCGCCGACCTTACCCGTCTCCCATCAGCTATCTTCGTAGTTGATGTTATGAAGGAGCACATCGCAGTTGCTGAGGCTATCCGTCTGGGTATCCCAGTATTCGGCATGGTTGATACCAACTCTAACCCACGCGACATCGACTTCGTGATCCCAGCAAATGACGACGCTACCAAGTCTATCGAGGCTGTAGTAGGCGCTATGTGCGACGCTATCAACGAGGGTCTCGAGGAGCGTAAGGTAGAGAAGGCTGACCAGGATGCTGCTGAGGCTTCAAACAAGGGCGGCAAGAAGGCTGCTCCTGCTGAGGAGGCAGAGGCATAATGCTTCGCAAGTTAAAGAGTTAAAAAGTTAAAGAGTTAAAAAGTTCTGGCTTGTCCAAATCTTTTGGCTCTTTAACTTCTAGTAAACTCTGTTATTCAGATTTTTATTTCTTCGATTTTTAGCGAAGGGGATAACTCTTTAACTTTTTAACTTTTTAACTTTTAACTTATAATCAAAGATTATACTATGGCAGTTTCTATTGCTGATATCAAGAAGCTCCGTGAGATGACTCAGGCCGGTATGGGTGACTGTAAGAAGGCCCTTGAGGAGTCAAATGGTGATTTCGATGCCGCTGTAAAGTGGATCCGTGAGAAGTTCACCAAGATCGCTGCAAAGCGTGAGGCTCGTGAGGCAGCTCAGGGTGTAGTTATCGCTCGTACTGAGGGTAACTATGGCGCAGTCGTAGCACTCAAGTGTGAGACTGAGTCTGTTGCTAACAACGATCGTTTCCAGGAGCTCGCAAATACTATCGCTGACCTCGTAATGGCTAACAAGCCAGCTAACAATGAGGCTCTCCTCGCTCTCCCACTTGAGGAGGGTACCGTTGCTTCGGTTATCACCGAGCGTTCAGGCGCTTGTGGTGAGAAGATGGAGGTCGTATTCGAGGCTGTTGAGGGTCCATGCGTTATTGCTTACAACCACTTCAACCACATGCTTTCTGCTATCGTAGCATTCAACGGTGCTGCTGAGGAGGAGGCTCTCAAGGAGGTTGCTTGCCAGGTTGCTGCAATGAACCCACTCGCAGTTAATGCTGACGAGATCCCACAGGCTAAGAAGGACGAGGAGCTCGAGCTCGCTATCAAGAAGACTAAGGAGGAGCAGGTTGAGAAGGCAGTTGCTGCTGCACTCAAGAAGGCTGGTCTCAATCCTAACCACTTCGACAGCGAGGATCACATCGAGAGCAACATGTCTAAGGGCTGGATCACCGCTGAGCAGGCAGCTCAGGGCCGCGAGATCATGGCAGCTACCGCTGCTGAGAAGGCTGCAAACCTCAATGAGGGCATGATCCAGAACATCGCTAAGGGTCGTATGGCTAAGTTCTTCAAGGAGAACTGCCTCGTTGAGCAGGAGTTCATCAGCGATTCTAAGTTGAGCGTTCAGCAGTACCTCGACAAGGTTCAGAAGGGCCTTACCGCTACTGCATTCAAGCGTATCAACCTCAATCAGGACTAATTCTTATTTGAAATTATAGAATTATAAAATTATTGAATGATAGAATTATAGGTAGGGACTTTCCCCTCCGGAATTTTATAATTTTTCAATTTTATAATTCTATAATTATCTTGTTCGGGGTTTAGCGCAGCTGGTAGCGCGCTACGTTCGGGACGTAGAGGTCGCCCGTTCGAATCGGGTAACCCCGACTTATCAAAGGAGTCAACACAACTTTACTTGTGTTGACTCCTTTGTTGCGTGAGGTCAACACCTGGAACGTGGTGTTGACTTTTTGAATGTTTTGGGTCAACACCAGGAAAGTTGTGTTGACTTCTTAGATGCGAGGAGTCAACACCAGAAAAGTTGTGTTGACTCCATGGATTTATTATCGAGTGAACTTAAATCCGGTCTTCATTCCCTTGAAATTCTGAGCGATGGCACCGATATTGCCTAAGGTGCTTTGTCCGTTGCTGAGGTTGCCGGCTGCCGAGAAGAGGGAGAGGACCTTGCTGCTGTCGAAACAGAGGCTCATGAGTCGACCACTGATAGTCACGTAGGCATTGATCTTGGTTCCGTTGGCTGTGGTGATGTTAACCATCTTATTCTGAGCGTCAAAGACATACGTTCCTGTGGCATTGCGACTGCCGATGGTATAGTTGACTTTGCCGTCTTTGGTAAAGGTGAAGGTGACCTTGCCTGGTGTGATGCCGACCATCTTATAGATTGAGACGAGTTGATTCTCGACTTTGGCAGCAGCTGCGGCGCCACCGGCTTGCGTCAGAAGGTTATCGCTTTCGAACTGTACGCTTGGCTCGGTATAGGTCCAGGTGCCGATCAGGTTGGCCTGTGTCGTTGTGATGCTGCCAGTCACGCTGGCAAGGATATTTCCTAATATGCCTCCCAGAGTGCTTTGCGCGTTGCCTGAGGTTTGAGCGCCGGTTTGAGATCCTGCCTGAGCTGTCGATTGAGGGTTGTTTGCCTGAGGGCTGTTCATCGACATTGGTGCGATGCAACTGCTCAGGAGTGCCATTGATAGGGCGTAGATTGCGATTTTCTTCATCTTTGATTATCTATTTATTCTTTGGTTTCAGATTGATCCTCCTGCTTGTCTTGCGCCAGTCGTGTGAAGCGCTGGTCGCAGATGAGGAGGCTGTCTCCCGGATCCATCATGCTGGGCAGGAAGAAGCGGTTGGTGCAGTCTTCCCAGCCGACGAAGCGATGGGTGAGGCGTTCGAGTACGACAAATTTATAGCGTAGCGGGAAACGGATGTCAAAGCGGTCGAAGGTGACGCTCCAGATGCCGCGGCTGACCTGCTCCATCGGGAGGGAGAGGGCAGGATCCCAGTTGCCGAGCACGTCGGTATTGCCGATGAGTGCCAGCTGCCAGTCATCCTGCAGCTTACCAGCCTCGCAGACCATCGTCATGCGGTCTGGCACCAGTTCATCGACCGTCGTCAGCGTTGTATCGTAGATCTGCTGAATCTCGCGACGGTGGCGGAAGGCCAGCGAGAAGAAACTCCGGATCTGCGGCAGTCGGCGCCAGATGTCCCAGACGTGCAGCGTCGGCACGCCCGTCGATTCGGAGATTCCAGCGATCAGATGACCATTGCCAAACTCATTGCGCAGCACACGGCGCTGGTAGGCCAGCACGTAATGATAGTGCAGGTTGTTGAGGAGGGAGGCATCGACCTCGACAAACCAGTTGCCGCGGCCATCGTTGTCCATCTCGATGGCGTTAGCAGGCAGTTTGCTGCCGATGATGGGTTTCTTGCCGGTGGTGACGTAGAGTTGTGCACCCCATTGTGTCTGGTATTCGATGTGCAGGAAGATGGTCATAACGAATTACTGAAATATAAGGTCTGTGACTGCGAAAGACGACGCTTTCTGAGGGCGAATATACGAATAATGTCTGTAGTGGCAAAATTTTTTTGCCAAAAGTACACATTTTAAATAATATTTGTGCTTTATAGGTGTTTAAAAACATACTTTTTGTTGGTCGGGAACATTTTTTGTACTATCTTTGCGCCGCGAAAAAACGGGGTACAAAAGCCCTATTATTTTTATATGTATAACAACAATCAGAAAAAAACAGTCAAGTGGAAGCGCTTCAGTGGCGCTTCGTACGCTGCTTTCCAGAGCCTCCATCGTGAGGTTGGAATCGGTGTCCTGACCGTAGCCATGCTCGGCAGTGCCGGGTTGAAGGCGATGGCAGGCGAGGCTGGCTCGATGTCTGTTGCCGCAGGTGCTCGCACGAATGCTGGAGCCCTCGACGCGGCAGGCGCTGCCAGTGACGATTCGCTGAAAGTAGACGTGCTGCAGGACGTTGAGGTCCTTGCCACTCGCGTGTCGCTCACCGCTGAGCAGACACCACGTATGGTGACTGTACTGCGCGCTGCAGATATCGCAGCGGCTGCGGTACACAGTGTGAATGATCTCTTGGAGTATGCTGTCGGCGTGGATGTGCGGCAGCGCGGAGAATTTGGAGTTCAGACCGACGTTTCGGTCAGAGGTGGAAATTTCGATCAGATTACGGTTTTGCTCAATGGCGTGAATATCTCTTCACCGCACACAGGGCATCTTACGGCCGACTTCCCAGTCACGGCGCTCGATATTGAGCAGGTGGAGGTACTGGAAGGTCCGGCTGCGCGTGTCTTTGGCACTAGTGCATTCACGGGTGTCATCAATATCGTCACGCGCAAAGCCGTCGTGTCTGACGATGATCCGCAGCAGTTCGGTGGCAAGGCGCATGTCTATGGCGGCTCGTATGTCTATGCCGGTGGCGACCTCTCGCTGACGTCGGCTAACTCGCTGGGACAGAACACCTCATTGACCAACCTGCTGACCGGTGGCTACAGCCGCAGCGATGGCGCTACGCCAAATTCCGATTTCGGTTCGACCCGTTTCTTCTATCAGGGCTCGCTGCAGCATCGTGATGTGACGGTCGATGGTCAGTTCGGCTACAGCTACAAGGATTATGGTGCTAACACGTTCTATGGCGCCTCGTCGACCGACCAGTGGGAGAGTAATGAACGTATGATCGCTGCTTTGCAGATGCAGGTGCCTCTCGGCAAGGCCTGGAACCTGAAAGCCGGAGCCGACTGGAACCGCTGGTATGATCATTATCAGTGGCATAAGGACAGTCCTGCAGGAGAGAACTTCCATCAGGTCGACGCTGCGGCGTGGAAGGCGCTGGTCAATCATTCGTCTGCACATGGCAAGACTAATATTGGCTATGAAGGACGATATGAAGGTATCTATAGCACCAAGCTCGGCCTTCCAATGGCTGAGAATGAGTGGAAAAAGACGGCGGGACATGATGCGGATGGCGACATTTATTATAAGTATAAGGATAGTCGCGTCAATCACAACCTTTTCTTGGAACATGACGTCCTGCTTGACGAGTGGACGATCAGCCTTGGCTTGCTGGCCAACAATAATTCAGGATTGGATCATCGCTGGCGCTTCTACCCGGGTGTAGACATCGCCTGGCGACCTTCATCCTACTGGAAATTGTTTGCTTCGTGGAATATGGCGCTCCGACTGCCAACTTTCACAGATCTTTATTATAGCGGTGCCAATATCATCGGCAACTCAGACCTCAAGCCAGAGAAGACGCAGGACGTGAGCGTCGGCGTACGCTACCGTCGCACTGGCTGGCTCGCCGAGGCGCAGGCTTTCTATAGTCATAAGCAGGATATGATCGACTGGGTAATCTTCAATCCGTCGGAGAAGCGTCCTGGCGAAGACGAGACCTTTGCGGATGGCAAGACATTCCACTCGACTAATTTCCGTCTCGACAATGTCGGCATCGAGACACAGCTGACTTTTCTGCCACGAGAGTTGAACCCCGAGTCTCCGCTCCAGAAACTGAGCTTGCAGTGGGCTTATCTGGATCAGTCTTCTTCTTACGAGCGTTCCATTCTTTCGAGCAAGTACGCTATGATGTATCTTCGAAACAAGCTCGTCGCTCAGGCCGAGACGCATCTGTTCTCGCATCTGGATCTGTCTGTTGCCTGGCGCTGGATGGATCGAATCGGAGAGGAAAACCCGAGCTATGGACTGCTTGATGCGCGTCTTTCCTGGACCATGAAGAAGGCAAGGATCTATTGTGACCTGACCAATATCCTTAATAAAAAGTATTATGAATATACCTTTGTTGAGCAGCCAGGAATGCTGATAAAAGGTGGTATTTCGGTCAATTTCTAAACCTCGATTGAACGATTCAGAAAACAATTTGCACAAAAGAAAGTGTTGATAAGTCTCAAAAACGCGCTTTCTTTTGTGCTTTTTTTGTTAAAAGAAAGATAATTTAACTCATTCGGAAATCCTTGAAAATCAATTCGTGTAACATTGCTAGAGATAATTGTAACAAAAATTCTTGTAAAAGTAACAATAAGTAGCGCTGCTGTAACGTGAAAAATTTGCTTTTTTTATCAAAAATATGTATCTTTGCCCCGTTATTTTAATAATAACACGTAAAGATGCATACTAAGAACACATTACCTAACACAATATTTTCTTATTTGGTGACTAGGACATAAATGCCTGTCATCCGTTGAGCGAGCTGCCGGGTTTGATTTTATTATCATCCCGTATTATTTCAAACCCGGCAGTTTGCAAAAAACGACACCATGGAAAAGGGAAAGACACCGTCGGGTAATAATACACTTAGGAAAATCACAACTATTATCTATCATAAAACTAATTCACAATGAAAAAAACAATGCAGAAAGGACAACGGCTCCTCTCTTTGTTGATTGCGGTTTGGTGTTTCTGCGCTACGGCGTGGGCACAGAACGCAACCATCAAGGGTGTTGTAGTGGACTCTCAGGGCGAGAGTATCATTGGAGCAACGGTTGTACTCAAGTCGGACAAGACCGTGGGTACTACAACCGACCTTGACGGCAACTTCACTTTGAAGGTGCCAAGTGCAAAATCTACCCTCGTTGTTTCTTACGTGGGTATGAAGACTGTGGAGGTGAATGGCAATGGCAAGACCCTCCGTATCATCCTCGATGAGGATAATGAGCAGCTGGAAGAAGTAATCGTTGTAGGTTACGGCCAGCAGAAGAAGGCATCTGTCGTAGGTGCTATTACCCAGGCTTCTGGTAAGACCCTCGAGCGTGCTGCTGGTATCACCAGCGTCGGTGCTGCTTTGACTGGTAACCTCCCTGGCGTTGTAACCATGACTTCTTCAGCCGTTCCTGGTGAGGAGGATCCTAAGATCGTCATCCGTGGTTCTTCTTCTTGGAACAACAGCGAGCCTCTCGTGCTCGTCGATGGTATCGAGCGTCCTATGTCTTCTGTGGATATGGGTTCTGTCGAGAACATTTCTGTATTGAAGGACGCATCTGCAACTGCAGTCTACGGTGTACGTGGTGCTAACGGTGTCATCTTGATTACCACCAAGCGTGGTCAGGAGGGTCGCCCTTCAATCAATGTCAGCGCAAATGCCATTATGAAGGTTCCTTCAGCTCTTCCTGGCAAGGCTGATTCTTATGATGCTTATATGATGCGTAACATCGCACTTGAGCACGAGATGAACCTCAATCCAGGTTCTTGGGCAAATTATCGTCCAATGAGCTTCATTGAGAACTTCCGCAACCAGACCACTCAGGAACAGCGCGAGCGTTATCCTAACGTTGACTGGCAGAAGCTCCTCTTCAAGGACTACTGTATGTCATACAATGCATCTATCAATGTAAGTGGTGGTACCAAGCACGTACGCTACTTCGCTGCAGTTGACTATGTAAACGAGGGTGACCTTTTTGAGACTTTCGACAGCGGTCGTGGTTATACTCCTAAGTATGGTTACAACCGTATCAATGTCCGTTCTAACCTCGACTTCCATATCACCAATACTACCGTCCTCAAGGTCGACCTCTCTGGTTCTACCGGTATCACCGAGGCTACCTATGAGAATGCTAACTTGGATGAGTGGCAGGTTTCACAGCAGTTCGCTGGTGCATTCAACCTTGCTCCAGACGTATTCCTCCCACGCTACTCTGATGGTTCGTATGGTTACTATCCATTGGTTTCGAACGTAACCAACTCTGTTGAAAAGTTCACCTTGGCAGGTACCAACAAGACCACCAAATCTACTATCAATACCAACTTTACTCTTGAGCAGGATCTCAAGTTCATTACCCCAGGTCTTTCATTCCGCGGTAATGTAGCATGGGATAACCGTTTCCAGGAGCAGAACCGTGGTATTAATGACCTTTATAATAACGCGCAGCGCACATGGGTAGATCCTGAGACTGGTCTCTATCAGCACACTCAGGACCGTGATGCCAATGCACAGTTCGACTTCTCAGAGGGTCGTCACTGGAGCATCAGCAACGGTTCTGTACAGGATTGGGCTACCACACGTAACCTCTACTATCAGCTCCAGCTCAACTGGAACCGCAAGTTCGGCAAGCATGACCTCAGCGCCATGGGCCTCTTCAACCGTTCGGAGTATACCACCGGTTCTAACCCTACCTCTTATCGTGAGAGCTGGGCATTCCGTGCTACCTATAATTATGCAGATCGTTACAATGCTGAGTATAACGGCGCTTACAACGGTTCTGAGCGATTCTCAAGCAAGTATCGTTTCGGTTTCTTCCAGTCTGGCGCTGTCGGTTGGACCATCACCAACGAGCCATTCATGAAGCCTGTGAAGGATCTCAAGTGGGGCGATAATCAAGTATTTGATTTCTTGAAGCTCCGTTATTCTTATGGTGAGATCGGTGATGATAATGTCACGGGTAGTACCCGTTGGCTCTTTATGGACAGCTGGGCATACGGTGGTACCACTAAGCTCGACGTCAACCAGGGTTCTTCTATCTATCAGTGGTATCGTGAGTCAGCTCTTGGTAATCCAGACATTCACTGGGAGGTTGTTCGCAAGCATAACTTCGGTATTGACTACTCATTCCTCGGCGGTTTGGCTGCAGGTTCTGTCGATATCTTCCAGGATACCCGTTCAGACGTCGTGGTAGGTGCTAATGACCGTGCTATCCCAAGCTACTTCGGTACAGGCGCTCCTTCTGCTAATCTCGGTAAGGTTAAGACCCATGGTTATGAGATCGAACTTCGTCTCAACAAGAGCTTCAAGGGCGGTCACCGCGTTTGGGCAAACATGAGCATGACTCATGCTGAGAATGAGGTTATCAAGAAGGATGACAAGCCACTGCTCCCAAGCTATCAGAAGGCTCAGGGCTTCGCTATCGGCCAGCCAACCAGCCACATCAACAATGGTTTCATCAATACAGTTGATGAGCTCTATGGTTCTCCAAAGCATGACTCAAGTGATGGACAGAAGCTCGTCGGTGACTACTATATCGTTGATTTCAATGGCGATGGTGTTGTCGATCAGAATGATGCTGCTCCTTATGGTTATACTGGTACTCCAGAGAATACCTACAATGCAACCATCGGTTATGAGTGGAAGGGCTTCAGCTGCTTCGTACAGTTCTACGGTGTAACCAATGTCAACCGTTACGTAGGTCTCGGTTCATTTGGTGATAAGTTGAACGCTGTATTCGATCAGGGTTCTTGGTGGAGCCAGGCAGGTAGTGGTGCTGACGTAGTAACCCCACGTTATAACTCAACTCCAAGCTACTACTATGGCACACAGATGAACTATGATGGTTCATACATCCGTTTGAAGAACGTCGAGATGGCTTACACCTGGAATAAGGGTTGGGTCAAGAAGATCGGTTTGACCAATCTCCGTCTCTTTGTCAGTGCTAACAACCTCTGGATGTATACCAACATGCCTGATGATCGTGAGGCCAATGGTGCTAATGTTGCAGCATATCCAACCGTTAAGCGTATTAACTTCGGTCTTAAGTTCTCGCTCTAAGCTAACGAAAACATGTAATAAAACGATAACTTAGAAGAAAACGAATAAAAATATGAAACACATTATATATAATATAGCAGGTTTGTCACTCAGTGCCGTTCTGGCCATGAGCGCAACATCCTGCACCGATTACCTGGATCGCGACCCTTCTATCGAGGTATCTGAGACCGTCGCTTTCCAGAACTTCACCAACTTCCAGGGTTTCATCGAGGAGATGTATAACTGTATCCCTGAGAAGGAGAGTTGCTTCTGGTGTACTACCTTCAACTGGGGTGAGGATGAGATTATGAACGACGGTGCTGGTAATACTCACTTGAGCCACCAGATGGACCTCGGCAACTACCGTCACTGGATGACTGATTCACAGAACTATCTCGGTAAGAATGACGGCGGCGTAGAAGCCGTTGGTGGTCTTAGCACTACTTCTGGTGATAAGTTCTCACATCGTATCTATGGTCACTCATGGTATTGCATCCGTAAGTGTAACTATGGCATCAAGGCTATTGAGCAGGACGGACTCTTCGTCGGTTCAAAGGAGGAGCAGAACATCCTTCTCGGTCAGCTTTACTTCTTCCGTGCTTGGTGGCACAATGAGGTAATGATGTATTTCGGCGGTATGCCATATATCGATAAGGTGCTTGACAGCGGTGAGGAGATGAAGTTCCCACGTCTCTCTTATCAGGAGTGTGCACGCAAGGCTGCTGATGACTTCAAGAAGGCTGCTTCACTGTTGCCACTTGACTGGGATAAGTCAGGTCCTGGCAAGAAGACCTCTGGCCACAACCAGATCCGTGTCACCCGTACTGCAGCTCTTGCTTATGCTGGCAAGTGTCTCCTCTGGGCTGCATCTCCATTGATGGAGAACCATGATCAGGGTGTGATGAGCGCAGGCGATATGACCTATAAGTATAACACCTCTCTTGCACAGGAAGCTGCAGAGTGCTTGGGTACTGCTCTCAATGAGGTTGAGGCTGGCAAGACTCCTTATGATCTCTGTTCTTATGATTACAAAGATATCTACAATCATGTGAAGGCTTCTGGTGTAGTCAACAGCTTCACCGATATCTTCTACACTACACAGCAGAGTTGGAAGCAGCCAGGATCAGTTGAGGCTATCTTCCGTGGTCCACAGCCTGATGTCAATGGTTCTAACTGGAACTTTTCTAAGCTTTGGGGTTCTAAGGTCGATGGTTTCGTCGAGCACGATAAGATCATCCACATGCCAACTGCTAATTATGTAAACTATGCATACGGTATGGCTAACGGTCTTCCTATCACTGACCCTGCATCTGGCTTTGATCCAACTCATCCATTCAAGGATCGTGATCCTCGCTTCTATCACGATATCGTATTCGACGGCATGCGTGTAGCAACTACTGAGATCTCAGAGAAGGATCAAGAGCGTGAACAGCAGTACGCTGACTTCCAGACCGGTTCCAGACTTCGTGACGCAGAGCTCGGTAGCCGCTCAGGCTACTTCTGCCAGAAGCTCGTCTCTAAGTCTGCCAACAAGTATGACAAGATGTATGACTGGGCAGGCGCTCTTGAGTGCTACCTCCCATACCTCCGTCTCGCAGATATCTACCTTATGTATGCCGAGGCAACTGTCGCAGCAAAGCAGGGCAATGGTACTATCACCTATAAGGGTAGTGCGGAGGGTAGCACAGGATCGGCTGTTGATGCCATCAATGTGCTCCGTGACCGTGTAGGTGCTGGTCATGTTGCAGAAAGCTATGTCGGTGACTATCATAAGCTGATGGATGAGATTCGTCGTGAGCGTGCTTGTGAGCTCGCTTTTGAGGGCTTCCGTTGGAATGACCTTCAGCGCTGGCTCCTCCTTACCGATTCGCGTTTCAACAAGAAGACCTCTCAGGAGTTCAAGCGTGTCAAGGCAAATGTGACCAATGAGAATGGTATCACCGTTGAGAATCCTTGGTATCGTGAGAATGACCCAAGTGAAGGTGAGGTTACTGGCTGGAGCGAGAAGGTCATCTGTGAGCGTCTTCTCGGCACCAAGCACTACTGGTTCCCACTTCCTAACAAGGACGTATATCTCTATCCAGAGTTCAATCAGAACCCAGGTTGGTAATAACTTTTCAAAAGAAAAACAATGAATACACAATATATCAAATATATGCTGCTTCCTGCAGCGCTTCTCTCAACCATGGCTGTTGCCCAGGAGGAAGAGACCAAGAGCGAGCAGGTCAACGTGGCATTCCGCACGGTAGCTGCTGAGGATGTGTTGGGTGGTATCTCATCAATCAACTATGAGGAGATTGCTGCAAAGAACACCGAGACCAACAGTCTCTCAAACATGCAGGGATATACCAGCGGTTTCAACGGAGCCTCTCTTTGGGGTATGTCTGACTATCTCGTACTCGTCGATGGTGTACCTCGTGAGGCAGGTAGTGTAAAGCCAGAGGAGATTGCTTCAGTCACCTTCATGAAGGGTGCTAATGCCGTGATCCTCTATGGTAGCCGTGCTGCCAATGGCGCTATCCTGATCACCACCAAGCGTGGTCAGCAGGGTGACATCCAGATCGATGTTCACGCTAACACTGGTTGGAACACCATCAAGGCTCTTCCTAAGTACCTCGGTTCTGCAGAATACATGACTCTTTACAACACGGTCGATCCAAAGTATACTGCTGACGATATCTATGGTGCTTACGCTGGCGATCAGCCATGGGGTGAGTATACCGCTAACAACGACTTCCTTTCTGAAGACTTCATCAAGAAGGCTTTCAATCGCTGGGAGGTTGTTGCAGAGATCAAGGGCGGTGGTGAGCGCGCTCGCTACTACAGCAACATCGGTTACTATCGCAATGGTTCTGATGGTGGCAGTGAGTTCGTTAACTTCGGTAATGCTAAGCGCAACTACAACGACCGCCTCAATGTACGCGGTAATGTAGATATGAACCTGGCAGACTGGATTACTGCTTACGTTGATGCTAATGCAACTTTCTACACTGGTCGTAGTACTCGTGGTACCAATTTCTGGTCAGGTCAGGCAGCTATGCTTCCTAACCGTTTCCACCTCTTCATCGATCCTACTGCAGTCAGTGAGTATGCCAGCGGTGCTATGGATGTCCTCCAGAATGCACAGCTCGTTGATGGCAAGCTCCTTGGTGCAAAGGCAGGTACTAACGAGACCAACTTTGTAGCTGATATCTATCGCAAGGGTATCAACCACTACTACAACCGTAACTTCCAGTTCACCGCTGGTATCAACCTCGACCTCGAGCGCGTTACCAAGGGTCTCTCATTCAAGACCATGATCGGTGTTGACTACGCAAACGTCTACCAGGTTTGGATGGAAGATAACTATTCTACCTATACTGCAGACTGGTCAGCCTTCAATGGCGCTCCTCAGATCACAGGTCTTACTCAGCTTGGTAAGGATGAGCATACTGGTAACCAGACCACAGGTGGTTCAAGCACCAGCCAGACCATCGCATTCAATGCACACTTTGACTATGACCGCTCATTCGGCAATCACAACGTATTCGCAATGTTGCTTGCCAATGGTTTCCAGCAGACCAAGTCAGGTGTCTACCACTCTACTGCTAATGCCAACATGGGCTTGAGCCTCGATTACAACTATGCACATAAGTACTATGCACAGTTGGGTTCTGCTCTCGTTCATACAGCTAAGCTGGCTGAGGGTCATCGCAATGCCCTCAACTACTCAGTTACCTTGGGTTACAACATCGCTAAGGAAGCATTTATGGAGGATGGTATCTTTGACGATTTGACCATCAGTGCCAGCCACAGCCAGATCAACCAGGATATCGATCTCTTTATCGGTTCTGGTGACAACCGCCGTGAGTTCTACCTCTATGCAGGTAACTTCAACCAGGCCGATGGCGCATGGTGGGACTGGGGTGGATCAGATGGCCGTGAGTCTACACAGTCACGTCGTGGTCAGAACCTCGACCTCGGTTTCGTAAAGCGTATCGAGTATAGCGCAAGCATCCGTGCTGCTCTCCTTCAGAAGAGCTTGAAGCTCAACGCTTCTATCTTCACCAATGCTATTGAGGGTAAGCCAATTGAGCCAACCAGCGTAATGCCAAACTACTTCTCAATCGGTTATCCTAATACCTCATTCAACCCTGTTATCAACTACAACAATGACAAGCGTTACGGCTTCGAGGTAGGTGTTAACTACGATAAGAAGATCGGTGAGGTAGAGCTTGGTCTCGGTGCTAACATGACCTGGTACGATACTGAGGCTACCCGTCGTGAGGATACCGCTTATGGTGAGGATACCTATCGCTACCGTCAGGGCAAGCGTCTCGACACCATCTGGGGTCTTGAGTGCCTCGGCTTCATTGCTTCTGATGAGGAGGCTACTGCTTATAGCAAGACTTCAGAGCTTGGTGCAGTACGTGCCGGTGATCTCAAGTATAAGGATCAGAATGGTGACGGCATCATCAATGCTAAGGATGAGATCGACCTCGGCCGTGGCGGATGGTATGGTGCTCCTTTGACTCTCGGTGTAAACCTCACTGCTAAGTATAAGAACTTCACTTTGTTCGTACTCGGCGTAGGTGGCTGGGGCGGTCATGGCAGCAAGTTGGATGACAAGTTCGGCACCTACTTCAAGTTTGCAGGTGAGAACAAGTATAGCATCTATGCTCGCGACACTTGGGGCGTTTCTAGCACCCCTCTCTATCCACGTATCTCTAAGGACGCTGGTGATAACAACTATCGTGCTTCTGATTTCTGGCTCTACAAGACCGATCGTTTTGACATTGCTAAGATTCAGTTGACTTATGACTGCCCAAGTTCTTGGTTCCAGAGCCAGCGCGTCGTATCAGGTGTTTCACTCTTCGTCAATGCTAACAATGTATGCACCTTTGCACCAGAGAAGGAGCTTCTCGAGCTCAACGTCGGTTCTGCTCCACAGTCACGCTTCTTCCAGGGTGGTATGACAGTGACATTCTAAGTTAAAAAGTAAAAAGTTTTGACTCAAATGAAAACATATAAATATATTCTGCCAATTCTTTGTGCTGGTGCTGTCATGGCTTCGTGCGATGATGTATTCGAACCAGCCAATGAGATGATCAGCGATATCGAGGTGATGTACAATGACCCTCTTTTCGCTTCTGGTCTTCTGGGCAATGCTTACCTCCTCATGCCATACGATGGCACCCCTCATAGCGACCTGACTACTGACGACGCTGTTTCGAATGAGAATGGTAACACTTATCGTCAGATGGCTGCGGGCTCATGGAGTGCTATTAATGACCCAATGTCACAGTGGCAGGCTCGTAATAATGCCATCCAGTATTGTAACATCATGCTCGAGAATGTCGAGAAGGTTAAGTGGTCTGGTGACGTGCCTGTCAACAAGATGTTTATCGACCTTATGAAGGGTGATGCCCTTGGAATGCGTGCCATCCAGCGTTTCTACCTCCTCCGTGCACATGCCGGTAAGGTTAATGGTGAGCTTATGGGAGTTCCATTCTTCAACGAGTACCAGACTGGTGCTTCTGATCTGAATCTCGCTCGTCTTCCATTCAAGGAGTGTATCGACAGCATCCTTACTGATCTCAACAAGGCTATCGAAATCCTTCCAGAAGATTATGTAACAATCACTGACAAAAGCCAGATTCCTGCTAAGTATCAGGCAATCGGTGCTGATATGGGTGGTTACAACCGTGCATTCGGCAATCACCAGCATGGTAAGGTCAGCGGTCAGATCCTGAAGGCAGTCAAGGCTCAGGTGCTTCTCTTCGCTGCCAGCCCTGCTTATGGTACTTCTGAATGGAGTGAGGCTGCTAATGCTGCCGCTGAGGTTCTTGGAGACAAGCAGGTAGTAGAAGGTGGCAACACCTGGTATGCTAACAAGGATGAGATTGAAAACGTTGCTCGTACCCAGAATACTCCTGAGGCTATCTGGATGACTAACCCTGGCAATAGTAATTCGCTCGAGTCGGACAACTTCCCTCCTTCAATCTACGGTAATGGTCGTACCAATCCTACTCAGAACCTCGTAGATGCATTCCCAATGGCTAATGGTTATCCTATCACCGATCCAAAGTCTGGCTATGATCCAAAGAACCCATACGCAGGTCGTGACCCACGTCTTGCCCTGTATGTCGTTCTCGATGGCACTATTGCTGGTATTGAGGATAAGACTATCTACACTGGCGACTACAAAGGTGTAGGAGATAAGGATTCTGACGATAACCTTGGTCGTCAGCAGGGTAAGTCTACCCGTACTGGCTACTACATGCGTAAACTCCTCCGTCAGGATGTTAATATGAACCCAACCTCTACTACTCAGCAGAAGCACTATACTGCTCGTATCCGTTGGACCGAGATTTTCCTGGCATACGCAGAGGCAGCTAACGAGGCTGGCGGCCCTGACAGTCAGATTGGCAAGTGTAAGAGCGTTAAGCAGGTCATCAAGGCAATCCGTGAGCGTGCTGGTATCTGTGTGGGTACTACTGATCCATATCTTGATGAGTGTGCACAGAACAAGGATAAGATGCGTGAGTTGATTCGCAACGAGCGTCGTCTGGAGCTCTGCTTTGAGAACCAGCGCTTCTATGACCTCCGTCGTTGGAATGCTGACCTCAACACTACTGCTAAGGGTATCGATGCAGCAACCTTCAGCATCATGGATGTTGATCCACGTCAGTTCCAGCCACACATGGTCTATGGCCCTATCCCTGATTCGGAGATCAAGAAGTATAGCAACCTTCAGCAGAACGATGGCTGGAGATAATCTCTACTGTTAATGAGTTGTTTTGTTGTTATGGTGTCCCTCATGACAACAAAACAACAAAACAACGAAACGACAAACAACAGATTAATATAGTATGAAAAAATACATTCTTCCAGTTCTCGCTCTGAGTGCAGTTGCTTTCACTGCCTGTGAGAACGCTGATAAGACTTTCCCAGACTTCGAGGGCGGCACTTCAGTATACTTCGCATATCAGTATCCAGTGCGTACCATCGAGTTGGGTGAAGACAATGAGATCAACACCGATCTCGACAATGCTCACAAGTTCAAGATCGTGAGCGCTATGGGTGGTGCCTACAATGGCAAGAACATCCAGGTTCAGATCAAGGTCGACGAGTCTCTCTGTGAGAACCTCTACTTTGCCAATGGCGCTCCAGTCAAGCCAATGCCAAGCAGCTATTACAGCATCGCTTCTACTACATTGACTTATGACAATTCCTTCGCCAATTCTCTGATGGGTCAGACTGAGGTTCAGCTCACCGATGCATTCTTCGCTGATCCTGCTTCGCTCACCACTACTTATGTGATCCCAGTAGTCATCACTGGTCAGTCGGGTGCTGATCGTATCCTCTCTGGTACTCCATTGGTTGATGGTACTAATCCTTCTCGTGTTGACAGCAAGAAGTGGGATACCGCTCCAATGGACTATGCACTCTGGTGTGTACGCTATGTTAACAAGTGGCACGGAACCTACCTCGTCAAGGAGGCGGGCAAGGAGATTGACAAGACCACCAAGCTTGTGGCTGTCAAGACCACTGGCCTTAACGAGTGCACCTATACTAATGTTGATGGCAAGACTGTTACTCTCCAGTTCAGCGGAGACAACTGCACTATTACTGGTGCTGGTGTCAGTGGCAATGGTGAGTTCAAGCAGAAGAGCGAGATCAAGGCATGGGGTAACAAGGACCGTGATGCTCTCTACCTCAAGTACACAGTTGATGGCAAGAGCTATGACGAGACTCTCGTTGCTCAGGTTCGCACCACCGAAGGCGATCCATACAATACCGTTGTAGAGTTCGCAGTCGAGTACAAATAATAAATAATCTGATAGTATTATGAAATATACAAAATGGTTAGTTGCCATGGCTGGAGCAGCAATGCTCACATCGTGTGTCGATGACTTCGACACCAACAGCTATGTTGTAAATAAGCCAGGCGGCAAGGCTGATTACGAATATTTGAACGACTACGAGCCTCTTAAGAACTACGTAGATCGTACAGCGCATCCTAACTTCAAGGTCAGTGCAGCACTTACTGCAGCTGATTTCAATAAGAAGGGCAATGTCTACACCCTCTCACGTGCAAACTTTGATGAGGTTGTTGCTGGCAATGCCATGAAGATGGGTTCAGTTGTTGATGGTAATGGTGCTTTCAACTTCTCTACTGTCTCAGACTTCGTGTCTGCTGCAGAGTCAGGTGGTCTTACCATCTATGGTCACACTTTGGCTTGGCATTCACAGCAGCCAGTCAAGTGGCTCAGCAAGCTTATCGCTGATAAGCCAATCCCTGTAGATCCAAACGCCACACCAACCTTCTCATATATCGTTGATCGTGACTTCGAGGATGGCGGTCAGATTATTGGTGGCTGGGGTAATGGTTCTTCACAGGCTATCGAGGATGGAGTCCTTGTATTGACCAATCCTTCTGCTGCTAATTTCTGGGAAGCGCAGATTGCTATCGATATGCCAACCGCATTCGAGGTTGGTCAGAAGTATACCCTCAAGATGAAGGTTAAGTCTGATGCAGAAGGTCAGCTTCGCGTCGGATTCCAGAACCCTGATGGTTATGCAGGTTGCGGTGATTTCGAAGCAGCAACTCTTACTAAGGATTGGCAGGAGGTTGTTCGCGAATGTACTATCACTGGAGACAATGCTTTGCGTTTCATTTTCAGCTATGGAGATGTTGCAGGCAAGATCTATATTGATGATCTCAAGCTCTTTGCTGGTGGCATCGGTGATGACGAGGCTGCTGCTCCTTCTGGTCCTACCCGTGAGGTAATCATCGAGCGTGACTTCTCTTCTGATGCCGACAAGATTGGCGGTTGGGGTAATAACTCTACTCAGACTGTCAAGGATGGCGTGCTTGTATTCTCTAACCCTTCTAAGGTTGATTTCTGGGCTGCTCAGGCTGCTGTCGATATGCCAACAGCATTCGAGAATGGAGAGACTTATACTCTCATCATGAAGGTTAAGTCTGCAGCTGAGGGTCAGCTTCGTGTCGGATTCCAGAATCCTGATGGCTATGCAGGTTGTGGTGACTTTGCTCCAATTACCCTCACCCCAGATTGGCAGGAGGTTTGTCAGGAGTGTAAGATTACTGGCGACAATGCTTTGCGTTTCATCTTCAGCTTCGGTGACGTCGTTGGTGATATCATGATCGATGATCTCCTTCTCTATAAGGGCAAGATGCCAGAGTATGAGACCACCATGTATGTCGATCGCGACTTCTCAGAAGATAGTCAGAAGATCGGTGGCTGGGGCAACAGCTCTTCACAGGCTGTTGAGGATGGTGTCCTTGTACTTACCAACCCATCTGCGGTCAACTCATGGGAGGCTCAGATCGCTGTTGACTTCAACGAGCCAATTCCAAATGGTACTGTTACCACTATGGAGATCAAGGCTAAGGCTTCTGCTGCTATGAACCTCGCCGTTGGTTTCCAGAATCCTGATGGCTATGCAGGTCAGGGTGACTTCCCTGCTCTTGCACTCACTACAGATTGGCAGACCTTCAAGGTCGAGTGTACTGTAAATGGTGATGGCGCTAAGCGTTTCATCTTCAGCTATGGTCAGCATGCTGGTAAGGTCTACATCGATGACCTCAAGCTCTATACTCGCAAGATGAAGGAAGTAGGCGGTGGCGGTGCTGCTCCTAGCGTGAAGGTTGAGAAGACCATCACTGAGAACAAGCGTACACTCGTCGTTACTACTCAGGATATGGCTGCAAACCCATGGGATACTCAGTTGTGGATTGTCACCAACAATGCATTCAACGATGGTGCTTCTTACGAGTTCTCTGTTGATGTACGTGCTGACCATCCGGCTTCTTCTGGCTCACAGGTTCACACTGATCCAGGTACCTATGTATCAAGCGCCGCTGTAGGTACTATCAACTTCACTACTGAGTGGGATACCTACAAGGCTTCTGGTACCCTTTCTGGCGACGGTCATTCAATTGCATTCAACTTGAACGACTTTAACCCTGCAAATAAGTACTATTATCGCAACTTCTCATTGAAGATCAATGGTCAGAATGCTATCGTCAATGGCGATCTCTCTTCTGATGATGTTTCTTCTTTCGTAGTTAAGGAGTATCCTGCTGCTGACCCAGTTCCTGCAGTGATCAGCCCTTCTATCTCTTACACTGTAACTGTTGATTCTAACACCATCCCATTGACTCCAGAGGAGAAGAAGGAGAAGTTGATTGGCGCTATGCAGCAGTGGATCTACGGCATGATGGAGGCTACCGAGGGCAAGGTTAAGGCTTGGGATCTCATCAACGAGCCTATCTCTGGTGGCGGTAATGTTGAGGGCAACTATGACCTCCAGCATTACGATGGCTACGAGACAGGTAGTTGGGATGTCGGTGGCGATGCATTCTACTGGCAGGATTACTTCGGTGCAGAAGATTACGGTGTGATTGTTGATAGCATTGCACGTAACGCTTATGCTGCTCAGGAGGGTACAAACCCAGCAGACCTTAAGCTCTTCGTCAATGACTATAACCTTGAGGCAACTTGGGATAATAACAAGAAGCTTGCTTCTCTCATCTACTGGATTGGTGTCTGGGAGAAGGGTGGTGCCAAGATTGATGGTATTGGTACTCAGATGCACATCAGCTATTTCCGTGATGCAACTGATCAGGAAAACCAGAAGAAGCATATCACAAAGATGTTTGAGGATATGAAGAATACTGGCAAACTTGTTCGTGTTTCAGAGCTTGATATGGGCATTGCTGAGACGCAAGCAGATGCTTTCCAGCATAAGATGATTCCTATGTCTAAGATTACACTTGCTGATGAGAAGGCTATGGCTGACTACTATCAGTGGATTATCGAGGAATACTTCCGTATCATCCCTGCTCCTCAGCAGTATGGTATCTGTCAGTGGTGCCTCACCGATGCTCCTGCAGATGGCGGCTGGCGTGCTGGCGAGCCTGTAGGTCTCTGGTATCAGGATTACTCTCGTAAGCCTGCTTACGGCGGCTGGGCAGAGGGCCTTAAGAAGTAATGACAATATAGGCTGAGACTCAGTCACAGCCTATATTCAAATAACAAATATCAAGTATCACGAGTTCCTTTAGAGGATTGAGTGGTACTTGATATTTTTTTTTAGTCCTGAGGCGCGCCTTAAGACGATTCTCTCAGTAAGACATGCAAAATGTCCGACCTGGTACCAGATAGGACAATCCATGAGGCAAAATAGTCCGACTCGGATCCAGGTCGGACTATCCGTGATGCAAAATAGTCCGATCTGGTACCAAGTCGGACTATTTTGGAATTAGGATAGTCCGATTAGGATCCAAGTCGGACTGTCGAAGATGAAAAACAGTCCGACCTGAAACCAAGTCGGACTGTCAATGATGAAGACGAACAAAGATCAATAACCTTTTGCCTTCATGACTTTCTTGCCATTAATAATATAAACCTTGTCTGATATCATCTCATTAACTTTGTTGCCATAGAGATCATAAATCGAATCATCATTATTTTCTATTTCGACATTGTCTATGCCTAACAAAGTGGCATTGGTGAAGAAGCGGACATACTGCTTGCCTCCTTGAGGTGTACTAAAGGCAGGAGAGGCGTATGGTCCATTTTTGCCAGCTTCGAGGAGGCCGACATTGACCATGGTATAGCCCTTGCCTTCCTCATAGTCAATCTTCCAGAGGCCGCAATATGCCTCGTCTTGGCCATAATTATCACCTAATCCAAGGGCAAAAAGGCACCAGGCTCCAGGAGGGGTATTTAAGAAGCCTTTGCTGCCCCAGAGTTCATAACAGTTGCCATTCTTATCTGATAACTGAGCGGTATAAAGATTACCCTCAGTCTTACATTTGGCATTCGTTACTTTGGTAAATTTCAAGAAGCAGTATGGATTGTTTATGATGTCTGATAAGGTGCCGCAAGAGACGTTTTGTGGCGATTCGTTACCCGAATTAACATACCAGATGGAGGACGCTTCTTCATCGGTGACAAATAATACTTTTCCATCGAAATCAATCGTATTATCAATCAGCTCATCAGCAGTATCAAGAGAATACGTTTTGTCTGGAGAAGGTTCGTAGTCGCTGAAGTCGGTGCGAGCCTCATGCTTTGCCTTTGCCCAGTCAGGATACCATTGGAAACAAGCTCCGGAGCAAGCTTCAATCGCATTTTTTCCTGCCGCGGAGATACTGTGGAAAGCTGGCAGTAGCGTGCCATCCTTTAAATATTTGTCGATGTCGATATAGTCATGAGTGTGCGTGAGCGTCATGCCGATATTGCCAAAGTACTCGAGGATCGCTTTGAATCCTTCTCCAAACTTCGAGGTGGTTCCAGTGGCCCAGGTGCCACAATTCTTATATACCGGCTGGCCGTACTCGTTGTTGTGATCGAATACTTTTGGAGAAAGCTCAGGGCTCCAGTCCACCTCGGTAATCATGATTGGATTGGTCTTGACTACAGGGACGCTGTTGAGGAAGGCCTTGATAGAAGTGGCAGGATCATGCTTGTCATCGGAGGTGCTGAACCAGCCTGGGTAAAAATGCACGGCATAGCCGATGTTCTCTCCTGTGATAGGGAATCGCTTGTAACCTTTGTAGTTCTGCTGCCAGGTCTTACCTGGGACCCAGATAATACCATCGAAACCATTGGCGCGGATCTTGTCGACGATCGGCTGGAAGAAGTCGTGCATGGCCTCGTCTGTGTCTGCGCCTTTCGCATCTTTTACTCCGATAGGCTCGTTTGCCAGCTCGATGGAAAGCCAGTCAGAGTTGGCCTTGACGTCAGGGTTGTTTGAGACAACGTCCCAGACGGTAGTGAGGTATTCCTGATAGTAGTCGCCCACCTTGATGGTACTCGGACAGACTCCTGGAGGACGCATGATGACGTACATGCCATGTGACTTGGCCAACTTGGCCAGAGGCAGGTAGAGTTTTTCGAGATAGTTCTGGAGACGGGTTTTTGAAAAATGGTACGTGCTGGCCTCGCCACTGACTTCGGTGCCGTTAGGGTCGTATACTTTGCCGCCAGACTCTTTGAACCCTTTATTCTTGACGTTCGGATTGTCTGTCCAGCATGGGTCGAGGTGCAGGCGGAAGACGTTGCAGTAAGAGCCTTGCTTCGTGTCTGTCACAGCAGAGAAGAGTTTGTCGAAGTAATCCTTGCACTTGGTAATGTAGCTGTCTCCGTCCTTGTAGACGTCAATCCAGTGCCCGTCGGTAAAGCGGTAGCCTGAGAAATATGGACTTGGTGTATCCATCACGCCGTGCAGCATGACCTGATTGCCATCAGGATCTTCGAGATGATTGCCAACGACAGAGAGGCGGGGTGTCTGTCCCCACTCTGCAAAAAGACTGCTGAACGAAAACATTGCCAGCAAAACTAGTAAAGATCTTCTTAAATTCATAGAGCAGATAATAAATAATGTGTGGCAAAGATACGAATAATAATTGAACCCGGAAAGAGTAGAACGTTTTTTAGAGACAGAAATAGAGTTTTTTGTTACATTCGTATCTCCTAAGGTATCAAATTTTCATTATTTCGGGATACACTCTTGCACAATCACATTATTTATATTATATTTGCAGCGTGCTCTTTATGAGTGAACACGATTCTTGAGAAAGAGTCGGATGAAAAACCGCTACACTATAACCACTAAAAACAATAAAAACCCCTATGAAAAGCTTTATTGCTCGACTGTCGCTCATTGCAGCGATCGGCGTAACTTCTGTTACTGCTTTCGCGCAGCAGAAGACACAGACCTTGAAAGACGCTTACAAGGATTATTTCAGAGTTGGCGTCGCCATCAACAACAGCAATCTTATTCCTGCTGAGGCCGCCATCATCACCCGTGAGTTCAACAGTGTGACTGCTGAGAACGCCTTCAAGCCAGGCGAGGTACATCCTGCAGAAGGTGTATGGCGCTGGGAGGGTGCCGACAGCATCGCTAACTTCTGTCGCGAGAATGGCCTTCAGCTCCGTGGCCACAACCTTCTTTGGCACACCGCTCAGGGTGCTAACTGGATGCTCTATGACAAGAAGGGTAAGTTCGTCAAGAAGGAAGTGTTCTATGCTCGTCTTAAGGATCACATCCAGACCATCATGACCCGCTACAAGGATCTCTGCTACTGCTGGGACGTTGTCAATGAGGCAATGACCGATCAGCAGCGCCCAGGCGAATCGCCTTACCGCCAGTCGGATTATTTCAAGCTCTGTGGTGACGAGTTCATCGCCAAGGCTTTCGAGTATGCTCATGAGGCTAACCCTGAGGCTCTCCTCTTCTACAACGACTACAATGAGTGCGATCCTGGCAAGCGTGATCGCATCTACAACATGGTCAAAAAGATGAAGGACGCTGGCGTGCCAATCCACGGCATCGGTATGCAGGGTCACTACAACATCTATGGTCCTTCGATGGAGGATGTTTCTGCTGCTATCGAGAAATATGCTTCGATCGTTGACCATATCCACATCACCGAGCTCGACATCCGTGCCAACCAGGAGATGGGTGGCCAGTTGCAGTTCAGCCGTCAGGGTCAGGAGATCAAGCCTTATATCAAGGCTATGCACACCGATATGTATGCTCAGCTCTTCAAGACCTTCCGTAAGTACAGCGATAAGATCGACGTGGTTACTTTCTGGAATCTCACCGACCGCGACTCATGGGTAGGAACCTCTAACTATCCATTGCTCATCGACAAGGATCTCAAGGAGAAGGAGGCTTATTATGCTGTCCGCGACTTCGATCCAGCTCTTGATAAGGTCGTTCTCAAGGACGACTGGAAGCCATCTGAGCTCAACCAGCCTGGTCAGGAGTACCCACAGGTCAACTCACAGGGCTATGCTCGTTTCCGCGTTGAGGCTCCACAGGCTCGTTCGGTAGTTGTCAGCCTCGGTCTTGGCGGCCGTGGCGGCACAGTGCTCCGCAAGAATAAGGAGGGCGTCTGGGTAGGTACTACCGAAGGCCCAATGGATCCTGGTTTCCACTACTATCACCTCACCATCGACGGTGGCGTGGTCAACGATCCTGGTACTCACAACTTCTTCGGCTCATGCCGCTGGGAGAGTGGTATTGAGATTCCTACCAACGAGGATACCGACTTCTATGCTGAGAAGAACGTGCCACACGGCAACGTACAGCAGACTCTCTTCTGGAGCGAGAGCGGCAAGTGTATGCGCACCGCTTGGGTTTATACTCCAGCAGGTTATGGTCAGGTTGTAGACAAGAAGGGCAACCCTGTTGCTAAGGGAACTCAGAAGCGTTATCCTGTTCTTTACCTCCAGCATGGTTGGGGTGAGAACGAGACCACCTGGTTCCGTCAGGGCCACGCAGGTCTGATCATGGACAACCTCATTGCTGAGGGCAAGATCGAACCGTTCATCGTTGTCATGACCTACGGTTTGACCAATGAGTTCAAGTGGGGCCAGAAGCGCCCAGATAACTGGTGCGATCCATTTGAGAAGCTCGTGATCAACGATATGATTCCTTATATCGACTCACACTTCCTCACCATCGCTGACCGTGACCATCGTGCTATGGCTGGTCTCTCAATGGGTGGTATGGAGACTCGTATCATCACCCTCACTCATCCTGAGACCTTCGGTTACTGGGGACTCTTCTCGGGTGGTCAGTACGCTCCAGCCGACCTCGAGGGCAAGCCAGCTCCTAAGCAGATCTTCATCAGCACTGGCGAGAAGGAGAATCCTGTAGGCGTCACCAAGGCTGCCGAGGATCTCCGTGCTGCTGGTTACAATGCTGCCAGCCATGTTTCTCCAGGTACGGCTCATGAGTTCCTGACCTGGCGCCGTGCACTCCGTGAGTTCGCTCCAATGCTCTTTAAGTAATTTCTAAATCATAAAAATGAAGAAAACATTTATTGGCATTGCACTCCTGACATGGAGTGCAATGTCTTTCGTAACTGCTCAGGAGCTTCTCCCTTATCAGAACCCTGATCTTTCTCCACGTGAGCGTGCCATTGATCTTTGTGGCCGTTTGACTATTGAGGAGAAGTCTGTCATTATGCTCGACATCTCCGAGGCCGTTCCACGCCTAGGAATTAAGAAGTTCAACTGGTGGAGTGAGGCGTTGCACGGCATGGCCAACATGGGCAACGTCACCGTCTATCCTGAGCCTATCGGTATGGCTGCTTCATTCAACGACGACCTCGTGTATGAGGTCTTCTCGCAGACGAGTGACGAAGGTCGTGCCGCTTATAACAAGTGGATGGCTGACGGCAACGAGGATACTCGTTTCCACTCGCTCTCTGTCTGGACGCCTAACGTCAACATCTTCCGCGATCCACGCTGGGGACGTGGACAGGAGACATACGGTGAGGATCCATACCTCACCTCGCGCCTCGGCGTGCAGGTAGTCAAGGGTCTCCAGGGTCCATCTGACACCAAGTATCGCAAGCTCTATGCCTGTGCCAAGCACTATGCTATTCACAGCGGTCCTGAATGGGGTCGTCACGTCGATAATATAAATAATGTGTCGCCTCGTGACCTCTGGGAGACCTATATGCCAGCCTTCAAAGCCTGTGTGCAGAAGGGCGATGTCCGTGAGGTGATGTGTGCTTACCAGCGCTGGGACGATGAGCCTTGCTGCTCGAACACCCGACTCCTCCAGAAGATCCTGCGCGAGCAGTGGGGCTTTAAGTACATGGTCGTCTCAGATTGCGGTGCTGTCACCGATTTCTGGACCACCCACAAGACCTCTTCCACCCCTCAGCACGCGGCTGCCAAGGGCGTCCTGGCGGGTACCGACGTAGAGTGTGGCTATGACTACGGCTACGCTCGTCTGCCAGAGGCTGTTCGCCTCGGCTTGGTTGAAGAATCATCTGTCGATGAGAAGATTATCCGCCTCCTCGAAGGCCGATTTGAGCTTGGCGAGATGGACGATCCAAGTCTCGTCAGCTGGTCAAAGCTCGGTCCTGAGCTGCTCAACAGCAAGGAGCACCAGCAGACCGCGCTCGAGATGGCTCGCCAGTCGCTCGTCCTCCTGCAGAACCGCGGTAACGTCCTCCCGCTCCAGAAGGGTAAGGTCGCCGTCATTGGTCCTAACGCTGCGGACGAGGTGTTGATGTGGGGTAACTACAACGGTACGCCTAACCAGACCGTCTCGCTCCTCGAGGGCATTCTGCAGAAGGTCGGTAAGAGTCGCGTCGTTACTTTCAAGGGTTGTGAACTCGTGCACGACAAGGTGCTCGAATCATACTATGACCAGTGTTCTATCGACGGCAAGACCGGTTTCCGTGGCATCTTCTGGAACGAGGATATCTGGACACGTGGTGCTGAGCAGTACGATCCTGCCAAGGCGGCAGACATCAACAACCTGCCAGAGCCTGTGTCGAAGCGTCATCATGACCGTCCGATCAACGTCACCACTTTCGGTAACTACGCTTTCGCTCCTGGCATCAACCTCAAGAAGTTCTCTGGACTTTACGAGACCGTGTTCCGTCCGAAGCAGAGCGGTACTGTATTGCTCGACGTGGAGGGTTGCTCATACTTCGAGGTCTTCGTCAATGGCAAGTCTACCGCCCGTGAGTTCACTTGGCGCGACACTGACACCCGCACCGTTTTCGAGGCCAAGGCAGGCGAGGAGTACAAGATCCAGATCCGCTATGCGCAGATCCTGACTTACAACGCAGATCTTAAGGTCAATATTGGTCGTGAGAATGACGTCAACTATGATGCACTCATCGCCCAGCTCAAGGGTGTGGAGACCGTCGTCTTCGCGGGTGGCATCTCGGCTCGCCTCGAGGGTGAGGAAATGCCTATCAACCTCCCTGGCTTCAAGGGTGGTGACCGTACCGACATCGAGCTCCCAGCCGTGCAGCGTAAGTTCCTCCAGAAACTCCACGAGGCAGGCAAGAAGGTTGTCTTTGTCAACTTCTCTGGCTCGGCCATGGCCATGGTTCCTGAGTTGGAGTCGTGCGACGCCATTCTCCAGGCTTGGTATGCTGGCGAGCGTGGTGGTCAGGCCATCGCGGATGTGCTCTATGGCGACTACAACCCATCGGGCAAGCTCCCTATCACTTTTTACAAGAGCGTTGCTCAGTTGCCAGACTTCCAGGATTATTCGATGAAGGGCCGTACCTATCGCTACATGACCGAGGAGCCTCTCTTCCAGTTCGGTTATGGCTTGAGCTACACCCAGTTCAATGTGGGTCAGGCACAGTTTGATCGCAACGAACTCGAGTCGCAGCTCATGACCCTCGACATCCATCCTGACGGCAAGAAGCGTCCTTGTATCACCCTTACTGTACCAGTCTCTAATATTGGTAAGCGCACCGGCACCGAAGTTGTGCAGATCTATATCCGTCGCACCGACGATACTCAGGGTCCTCGCAAGTCACTCCGTGAGTATCAGCGCGTCACGCTCAAGCCAGGCGAGACCAAGCAGGTTGAGTTCCTCCTCGACATTGACAGCTTCGAAAGCTTTGATGCTTCTACTAACACCATGCGTCCGATCCCTGGCCAGTATGAGGTCTACTATGGCACCAGCTCGGCAGACAAGGATCTGAAATGCGTAGATGTAAAACTTCTTTAAGTCAGTTCTGCATCTGCACATAAATATCAAATAACAAATATCACCAATCTGGCGAATCTTTTCGACTCGGATTGGTGATATTTGTAGTTGTGATAATTGTTGTCAGCACTTTGTGTGTCAAAGCTCAAAGTGCTGATAGTCTTTTCTGTTGGACCAGTCTCCTCCCCAGACAAAACCTTTCGCAGTGAAGAGTCTATAGCATAGATCTCCTTTCTTGATCTTATAGTCGAAGTCTTTGCTGCGATCCAAGTACGGTTCCCCGATGGCAGGCTCAATCACATCTGTGCCATCTGCAAGGATTTTGTGATAAGGATTGTAGAGAGAATTGATGTCTATAGCCGTACCTTGCCCATGCTTTGAAACGATATGGGTGTGAGAGACAAAGCGGAAATTGAATCCGGAAGAATTGTTGTCTGTCATCTGTCGCTCGTCATCTGCATCCCAGTAGTCTGGTAGACGCATCCGCTCAATCGGATAAGCTGCATCAAAGAGCTGGCGGAAGATGTCGAGGACATCATCGGCAATACAGATATTTACAACCATCTCACCGACCCATGCACGGCCGTCTTTGTCGCGGTGCAGGCAGAGCAGGTAGCGTAGTTCATCGCGCGGAATGGTGCAGTTGGCCTTGTAAGTTTTGCCTTGCATCAATGCAAAGATCGTATCGGGGATGGCGATGTTCTGGAAGAACTGATCGCAGCCATATTGCTCCAGATAATCGTCTGGAACCTCATCTCCTGGATGATATTCTCGGATAGGTACTGATACAGGATCTATGATCGGTTCTTCCTGCACTTTCAGATCTTGCTCTTTGGGAGCAGGGGAGGTGCATGAGGCCATGGCGCTGAGTGTCATGCTGACAATGATTATTAGTTTTATGATTCTGTTCATAGGCAAGCACGGACGATTTGCCAAATGTTTGTTTTTTAGGGTACAAAGATAATAATTATCTGGGAATAATTGAGCAAAAAGAAAGATTTCTTTTATAAAAATATGGTTTCAGTGTGTTTTTTCTACAATAACTACAAAATAAGGAGTGAATGTTTGGTGTTTATGGCATTTTTTTGTATCTTTGCCCCGATAATAAGAACGAACTTCTAATACAAACATTACCACATGAAACTATACCAATCTGTATCTTTTATTGCGGCTGTAGCTATGCTATCTGCCTCTGATATGATGGCGGCAAATGAAGTCGTAAGCAGTCCTGACGGGAATCTGAAGGTTCATCTTTCGATGGCCGAGGGCGGTCGTCCTCAGTATTGTGTCACTTTCGGCAACGATACTGTGATTATGAACTCTCATCTTGGTCTGAATACCTCTATTGCAGACTTTACTCAGGGTCTCTCGCTGGCCAAGGCTGGAGAGGTGAAGCAGGTGAGCGATACTTATGATATTGCCACTCTCAAGAAGCGTAACATCTCATATACTGCCAATGAGCAGACATTTACCTTCGAGGCAGATGGTAAGCCTGCTATTGACATCCAGTTCCATGTAGATAACCAGAACGTAGCATTCCGTTATATGGTATATCGTCAGAAACAGCCTCGCCAGGATGAGCGTGTGGCTTGTCTGGTAACCGATGAGATGACCGACTTTGTGATGCCAACCAGAACAACGACTTTCCTTTGTCCTCAGATGACTCCTCAGACAGGTTTCGCTCGTACTGCACCAAGCTACGAGACCTATTATGAGTACGATGGAGAGATGGGTAAGAACGGTCACGGACGTGGATTCACATTCCCAGCTCTCTTCAAGGTGAAAGGCTCGACAGTTAAGACAAAGGGGCTGAAGTCTCAGATCGCAGAAGCCGAGAATATCTGGGTCATGCTTTGCGAGACCGACGTGGCTGGAAACTATTGCGGCTCTCGTCTGGAATGCAAGGATAATACTTATAAGGTGACCTATCCTGAGATGACCGAGTTCGGTGGCATAGGCAACGTTGAGCCAGGTATCATGCTGCCAGGCTATACTCCTTGGCGTACCATCACTGTGGGCAAGACCATGGCTCCGATCGCAGAGACCACCATCATGTGGGACCTTGTGAAGCCAATGTATGAAGCCTCGCAGGAATATAAGTATGGCAAGAGTACCTGGAGCTGGGTGATCCGCATGGATGCCAGCTGTAACTTCGACGAACAGAAGGAATATATCGATCTCGCTGCCGACCTCGGCTGGCAGTATGTCCTGATTGATGCTTGGTGGGATGCTAACATCGGCTATGAGAAGATGGAGCAGCTCTCAAAGTATGCGGCGACGAAGGGAATAGGCCTCTTCCTGTGGTATAACTCTAATGGATACTGGAACGATGCGCCTCAGGGGCCTCGTGGCAAGATGCATCGCATGTTTGACCGTCGTCGCGAGATGGCCTGGTTGCAGAAGGCGGGCATCAAGGGCCTCAAGATCGACTTCATCGGTTCGGACAAGCAGCAGACGATGCAGATGTATGAGGATATGCTCGTCGATGCTAACGAGTTTGGTTTGATGCTCATCTTCCACGGTTGCACCATCCCACGTGGCTGGGAGCGTATGTTCCCTAACTTCGTGGCTTGTGAGGCTGCACGTGTGAGTGAGAACCTCGCCTTTGGCCAGTATGATAACGATATGGAGGCGGTGGCTGGCACGATCCTGCCAATCCTGCGCAACTCTATCGGCAATATGGATTTCGGTGGTTCGACCCTTAACAAGCACTACTCGAAGGACAACCAGCACGGCACTACCCGTAAGACATCTGATGTATATGCCCTCGCTACCGCTGTCCTGTTCCAGACACCGGTGCAGAATTTTGCACTCACACCAAATAACCTCACCGACGCTCCTGCGTGGGCTGTGGACTTCATGAAGACCGTACCAACGACCTGGCAGGACATGAAGTATATTGATGGCTATCCTGGCAAGTACCTCATTATGGCTCGTCAGGATAACGAAGGCAAGTGGTATCTTGCAGGCATCAACGCTACCCGTGAGCCAATGAAGGTGAAACTCGACCTCAGCCTTTTGGGTGCAGTGGAGGAGGTAAGTCTTTATGTCGGCAATGAGATGAAGACCGTGAAGGTGACCAGGAGCCTGCTGTATAAGGGTCTTGAGGTGACCATACCAAGCGATGGCGGAGTTGTCGTGAAATAAAAGATCATTACATTACCTATATTTATTTGTTATGAAAAACAAGCGTTTTTTTAGTGTAGTCGCAGCCCTGATGATGGGTCTGTCGGCTATGGCTCAACACGAAGGTCCAGTGTTGACCGATTATTTTGATGAAGTGGCGGCCACTCAGGTGTCTACTCCAGACGACCAGGGTTTCATCCGTCGCTGGATGTTGCTCGAGCCAGTTGGCAAGCCAAATCGTTCGAACACTCCTTTTGTAGATAGCTATCTGCGAGAGCATCTGACCCAGGAGTATTTCAAGGATCAGGCTACCATCATGCCAAAGAATGGCCAGAAGGTAACGGCTACCTTCAAGGTGGAGGAAATGCCTGCCAACTTCGACTATCGTAACCCACAGCCACCAACCGTGAAGACGGTGAAGGAGAAACTGATGTGGCATGAGCTGGAGAGCAAGCGTCAGAATGTGAAGCTCTTCCGCTTCGCTTCAGGCCTCGACAAGCAGGTCTATGGCGTTATTTTCTTCGCTGTAACTGTAATTGACTGTCCTGAGGAGATGCAGGACGTACGTCTGGCCATCGGCTCAAACTCCGGCTCAATGTGGTGGCTCAATGGCGAGGAGGCTCTCATCCTCAGCGGTGACCGTCGTATGGTACAGGATGATTGTGTGTCGAAGCGCCTCACACTTAAGAAGGGTCTTAACGTGCTCCGTGGTGCTGTGATCAACGGTCCGGGTATGAGCGACTTCTGTGTGCGTATCATCGACGAGAAGGGTAATCCAGTAAAGGGTTATAGTGTTGTCTCTACCTCTGTGAAGAAGAAATAAGATTGTTAATGTGCAAAATAGAAAGTAAGCTATGAAAAAGATGAACGTTTTTGCCACATTGGCACTCGCTACTCTCGCATACTATACCGCCGACGCTCAGATCGGTACTCCTTATATTCATGACCCATCAACTCTCGTAGAGTGCGATGGCAAGTGGTATACTTACGGTACCGGCGGTGGCGGCCTCGTTACAGCTGACGGTTGGACTTGGACTTCGCTGCCACGTGAGGCTCGTCCAGGTGGTGGCGCTGCTCCTGATGCTATCAAGATGGGTCCTAACAACTACCTCATCGTCTATGGTGCAACCGGCGGTGGCCTCGGTGGCCGTCACAATGGAACCATCCTGACTATGTGGAACAAGAACCTCGATCCAGAGCATCCTGACTTCAAGTACACTGAGGCTGTGCAGGTAGCTGCATCGGATGGTTTGGAGGACAATGACGCTATTGACCCAGGCATTCTCCTTGACCCAACTACCGGTCGCATGTGGGTAAGCTATGGTACTTACTTCGGAAATATCCGTATCATCGAGCTCGATCCTAAGACCGGTAAGCGCGTGGAGGGCAACGTGGCAAAGGATATTGCTATTGACTGTGAGGCAACTGACCTCCTCTATCGCGATGGCTGGTATTATTTGCTCGGAACCCACGGTACTTGCTGCGATGGTGTGAACTCAACTTACAACATCGTCGTCGGTCGTTCGAAGAATGTCACTGGTCCTTATATTGATAATGTAGGCCGTGACATGATGGCAGGTGGCGGTAAGATGGTAGTCTATGCCGGCAATCGGAAGACGGGTGCTGGTCACTTCGGCCGTACCGTTGTCGATGAGGGCGTTGAGGTTACCTCATTCCACTGGGAGGCTGACTACGATCTCAGTGGTCGCAGTACCCTCGCTATTCACCCATTGCTCTGGAAGAACGGTTGGCCAGTGGCAGGCGAGCAGTTCAAGGAGGGAACTTATATGATCGAGTCAGAGCGTCGTGGCTATGCTCTTGAGCTTGCTGTTGACTTCGAGCGTCAGCAGGTTGAGCGTGCTCGTCACTGGGGTATCGATCCTAACGAGCCAACTAAGAAGCTTGATGTTCAGACCCTTGATCAGGTAAAGGGTAGCTGGCCAGCAGGTAACACCGACATCCGTATCGGTGACTATATGTTCCGTCCTCACCAGCGCTGGACTATCACCGCTGTTCCAGAGGCAGGTGGTTATCTGAGCGCACCTTACTTCAAGATCTGCATCGAGGGAACCAACCGTGCACTTGCTGCTACTGCTGAGGGTGACGTGATCAGCGTTCCTGAGTATACTGGTGCCAACGAGCAGCTCTGGCGTATCGAGCAGTGTACCGATGGTACCTACCGCATCATGCCAAAGCAGATCCCTGGCCAAGAGGGTCTCAACACCAAGTATGTGCTTTACTCTATCGGAGACAGCACACCAACCCTTACCAACTGGGACTTCAACTCTGACAACGC
>JAZRVB010000171.1:0-5544 GCA_045598885.1 Bacteroidales bacterium | reverse complement strand
AGATGCCTACGCCTCCCCATGAAGCAGTCATTGTATTGAACTTATCCTCTGTTCCTGCGGTTACGAGCATCCACTCTTTACCAATCAAATCAAATGCGTTTTCTTTTCCAAGTACGCTGATGTCTTGTTTTTTCATATTCTCGTAAAATGTTTTGTCTTATTCTTTCGTCAGATCGAGTACCAGCAGATTCCTGCGTTTGCCAGCTCTCGTAAACTCTTTGATCACCTTATAGCCAAGGTGCTTTAATGATGTGTTGCTTGCAATATTATCAGGATGTGCCGTTGCCAGCATGTATTTTACACCTTGGCGTTTGGCTTCATCTTTGATCAGGTTGTTGAGTCGAAGCATCAGCCCATGCCCACGATATTCGGGCAATACCATGCTTTCGCCAATCTCAATACAAGGATGCTTCAAAATCTCTTCCAGCTCAGGATTGATAGCATAAGCCCTTACATCATGCAAGAGGCTACTGGTAGCTATCAGTCGGTCTTCCTCAAAAATGCCATAAACCACATCCTCGTTCTCATCCGTATAGGTGTCATCATATTCCTCCTCAGTCATCGGTATCAGCAGTTCCTTGTTTGGGAGAGCCTCATAGATGACCTCACTCATGGCCTTATGCTTGGCTCTGTCTTCGGGTGTCAGACATCGAAGTATCTGGTCATCTTTCAACCAGGAAGGATATTGATCTATTGTTTTATCAGTCTTCATATTATGCTTTGCAGATGATATTAGCGCAAGCCTCCGAGACCTCAGTCACGATCCTTCCGCTACAAGAGCATTTATAGGAATGATCCGCTTGCTCACGGCAGAACATGCATTCCGTACAAGACTTTACTGGTGCAAATCGCTTCACAACCGAGCCATCGGGTAGAGTTACATCCTCAAAGAACATCCCCTTCGGACGCACCCACGTCTTGCCTTCGCCATAGAGAGCCTTATAGATAACCATCTCTTCGAGCGTCTCGCTATGCAGACACTCACCGATGTATTCATATAGATTGCCTTTGTAGTGGCGATATAGTTTTGCCATTGTGTTCAATATTAACGTATTTCTAAAGAGTATTTGCCTAATATGGAATAGAGATAGCCAATAGCATCCATGCAACTCTTCATAGAATCTAATTGCTCATAAACAGATTCGCTGCGATCTAATGATGGTACATTTATTCTCACACATATTTCTTGTGAAAAGTCTATTAGAGTAGCACCTGTTTCCGAAAAGTTTGTTACGATAGGTTCAAGCTTAGAGATTGTTTCCTTTCGTATTGCTTCATCTTGGCCAACCTTAAAGAGCAAGTCAACCGAGCTGCGCGTCTTGTGTTTGATTTTAATGTCTGGGTATTTTGTAGAGAATACGATCCATGACGATTTAGAGCCGTGTTGCGCACCTTTAGAAGTTTCAACTTGGTAGACCTTATTATAAGTTTTTACGTATTCTATGTAGCTATCATAGAAATCCATGACCTTCTGACTCGGAACTGGGATTACATATGAAGAACGTTCTTTATCGATAGCCTTAATAAGTAAAGATGCTTTGAACAAAGCCCGTGCTGAATTTTGGCTTTGGAAATATTGAAGGATGTTCTCGTACGAAACGGTCAATGGGTAATCCAATGCAAGAGGAGAGCCTAAATACTGTTCTGGTGCTACAAGAAAGATATGGAAAGACGAATAGTAATTTTGTTCAACGGCTTCATTTCCTCGATTTACATACCTCTGATACTGGTTAGGCTGAGCGCAAGCATTAATCTTATCCTCAATGAGAAGAGCATGTAATGACCCTTTATACCGGTAAAGAATCGTCATATCAGATTCCCCGCGTGATGTTTCGGTACCGGCTTCTGCAACTACAATTCCTTGACCCGTCAAATGCTGAGAATGAATTATCTGTTCAATCTCGTAATCATGGACACCAATCTGTGAGAAGAATAAATCTGCAAACATTTTTGATGCTGCAAATTCTTCAAGGAATAATAAGTCCATATCCCTTTCTGTGATCCCAGCACCTAAAATAGTTTGAATGTGTTTATTAGAGTCCATTTTTGTAATTTTTTTTTTGCTAACGATTATAATCCCATAAGTTTCAAAACCAGTGGTGCAAGCATTGCTGTGAGCACTCCATTGAGGATAAGCCCCACCGAGGCGTACGCTCCGTAAGTCTCGCCTTTCTCCATCGCCCTGGCCGTACCCATGGCATGAGTGGCCGTTCCAAGGCCGAGACCTTGCGAATAGGGGTTGCGCACATGCCAGACCTCCAATATCTTGAATCCGCAGATAGCTCCGAACAAGCCTACGGCAATCACGATGGCAGCCGTCAGCGAAGGGATGCCGCCAAGGGCTGTGCATACCTCCATGGCTATCGGTGTTGTGACCGATTTGGGGGCAAGCGACACGATGACCTCTCTTGACGCACCCATCATATTGGCAATAACGACCACACTAACGATGCCGATCAGACACCCCACGACCTGAGAGATAAAGATCGGCAAGAACTGCCGTTTGATCTGTCCCAGATGCTGGTAGAGCGGTACGCCCAAAGCCACAATAGCAGGTTTCATCCAGAAATTGATGTAGCCACCTGCCTTTTGATAGGTGTCGTTGCTGATGCCTGTGACCTTCAGCAAAAGGATCAGTACGATGATCGTGACGAGGATAGGGTTCAACACCACCCATCCCGTCCATTTCTGGAGTTGCCTTGCCGCATAGAACACACCGAAAGTGATGGCAAGGAGCACTATTTCATTACTTAGCAGTTCCATCGGCCACACCCTCCTTTCTGTTTCTCATATACTGATGCGTCCATCCCGTGACCACCAGCACGAGTATCGTACTGATGAGCGTTGCGATGACAATCGGCCAGAACTCAGCCTTGACCAGATCGAAATAGAGCATCAACGCTACTCCAGGTGGCACGAAGAAGAATCCGATATTACTGATCAGGAATCCGGAAATCTCCTTGATCCACTCCACCTTGACAACCTTCATCTGTAGCAACGCCACAAGTACCAGCATCCCGATGATACTGCTCGGAATGCTGATGCCCGTCAGCCACACGATGATCTCACCCACGGCAAGGCACCCGAATATAATGAGAAATTGTCTGATCATAACAAATAATGGTGCCCAATAGCTTCTACTGATGTCATTTACTGATTATTCTGGTTAATGAGATTTACCACCACCTTCACCATCACATCTTTTTCGTCAGGACGGCTTTCGGCAATCATGAGGGTGAGGGCTACGAGGGTGTTGTCTGCGATGCGCTTGTGGCCGTCTTCGGCATAGAGAATATGATTGTTGTCCAAAAACCAAAGGAATAGCATCGCTGCTATGCGTTTGTTGCCGTCGCTGAACGAATGATTCTTGACCACGAGGTAGAGCAGCATAGCAGCCTTCTCCTCCACGCTCGGATAGAGATCCTCTCCGCCGAACGTCTGGTAGATCTGGCCGATGGAACTATGGAACGACTCATCTTTTTCATGTGCGAAGAGTGCCGAACCTCCAAACTTGTCACGCAGCACGTTGATAGCCTCCATTGCGCTCTCGTAGGTCGCATGAAACGCCTCGCCTTCGGTCGTTTTCTCGATGCCCAGCGTCTGGTAGTCGTAGTGGTCAAGCGTGTCAAGCGCATACACATAGTCTCTCACTACGCTCAGCAATCCGCCGTATTCCTCGTTCGTGACCTTCTCCTGTAGCGAGATGGCACGCGACATCAGCCGCACCACTTCCTTCAGTTCGTTGTAGTGGTCAAGACGTCGCTGGTCGATGACGTAGCCATTGATGAGGTATTGCTTGAGGACTTTGTTTGCCCATTGGCGAAATGCAATACCTCGCTTAGTATTTACTCTATATCCAACAGAGATGATCATATCCAAGTTATAAAACTTGGTGTTACGTGCTACGGTACGATTTCCTTCGATTCGAACTTGTAAGGATTCCTTACATGTTGGCTTTTCCAAGAGTTCCTCTTCCTTGTAAATCCTCCGGATATGCATAGTGATATTCTGAGGAGTGGTATCAAAGAGAACTGACATTTGGGCTTGTGTCAGCCACACCGTCTCATTCTCCAGTTTTACATCGAGCTGTGTCTTCCCATCAGGTGTAGTATAGAGCACCACCGGACAATTGTTCATTTGTTCCATCATACTAATAATTTGGGGTTATACTTATTATATAGTATATGAATTCATCGAAATGTTACACTTTTTGGGGCAGAAAAGATTGTTCAGTTACATTTGTCGTCAGATATTCGGTCCTCTTTCTCCACCGTTGAAGACAAGCCAGATACTTAACGAGACGGTCCTGTTCGGCAATAGGATATTGGCTTCACACTTCTTCCGGCGACACCTTCAGCACAATCTCATGTAAGTCTTCCCTCTTTTAGCATAGTACTTTCTTTTGGAATATTATATATTGTCTTCTTGCATTGACTGAATATAATAGTCAAAGTCAGCGGGAACCGCAAGGGGATTGAATGACAATAGGTTTATGGCACAGCTATGCAGATAGTCTTCAGATAGTATACCAAAATATCTAGACTGGTTTACGAGTGTTTCAGGATCATTCATAATAAAATATTAGTCCTGTAGATTAGCGAATGGACGAAGGCCATATTCTTGTTTAAAATCATTAATCATTTCTTTCTCTGTGTCTCGTGGATTATCATTAGGAAGCCACCAGACCAATAATTCGTCTGCATAGGAAAGTTGCCATATATAGCGTCCTCCCCAATGTCCAACGTTTTTTCCACTGCCAAATTTCATGTACTGATTAAGACGTGACCTCAAAGATGTAGCTTTGCCAATATAAACAACAATAGATTCATCTATCCAGTTTGCTTCAAGCTCGCTAATTGGTACATTGGGATTTTTCCCCTTAAAATGTCCTCCTGTGCCAACTGTTAAGAAATCGGCTTTTTGTTCTAATGGTTTTGTAATCAGATAAACTCCTGGTGCATCAGGTAGTATTGAACAACTTCTTTTTAAGGCAGCTATTGAAAGGCCTCCATTGAAACCATTCTGTTTCAATATGTCTATACTATTGTAGATACTATTCATTTTTGTTTTGTGTTGTGTTCCATTAGTTAGAAACAAATCTCCTTTGGAGCAGCCGTAAACGAGCAGATCGAAGCCTTACCGTTGGTCATGTACCACACAGCCGTATTCTCGTCATTCTCATCGTACATGGCGCGGAGCGAAGGGTAGTCATCGAGCATAGCCTTCTTTGCCTCAATGCGATTGTCCTCCACCATCGTAGCCGACACACGGATCCAGTTGCCCTTGCCGTCGAATGCACTCAGCTCCATCTTAGGGTTAGCTGCCAACTGCTTGGCAAAGTCCTTCGTGTGACCCGACTGGATGTAAAGCTTTTCCTCAAACAAAAGTATAGTTCCGAATGGGCGTACACGTGGCTGATCGCCATCCATGGTAGCAATAAAGTAGCAAGGACAAGCCTTGAGGAAGTCGTAAATCTCTTTCATAGTGTTTATCGAGTTATGTGTTTGTTTGTTTTTTTGTTTCAGTTATTTCTTCAGATCAAGT
>JAZRVB010000170.1:0-1028 GCA_045598885.1 Bacteroidales bacterium | reverse complement strand
TTCGCATATGGTTATTACGACATCATCCAGTACAGGGATGGCCTTTCCCATATAGAATCCGTCTTCCTCCTCTATCTCCTCCTGCTTTCTGGAGAGATAGGTTGCCCTGTGTCCCGACTTTACACGCATTGTGATACGTATGGTGGCTATCCAGGTGGTATCATCAGACGGGGTTGCCATCAGGGATAGACACTGTTCAGGGGTTATCCAGGTGGGTCTTCCTATAGGCATAAGCTCCCTTACCATCTGGGTGGGGAACATGCTGTTCACATCCTTGATGATTATATTGCGAGCCAGTCCTGCCTTTGAAAAACGAAGGTCGCGGTAGAGGAGGGGAGTGGATCCCTTATACGCATCACGCATCCAGGAGAATTCTCCCTTCTTGGTCATATCCAGCATTATGTTGCCCTTTTCATCGCGGATTATGTTGCCGTCATCATCACGTGAGGCTCTGCGGTCATCGAAAAATGCAACGGTCGGAATAGTAGCATCCAGGAATCTGTCTGCGTATGCGGTTGCCAGATCACCGCATTCGTTGATGTACTCCTGAGCCTGGGCCTCGGATAGCATCGAAATCCATGCCTTTACACGTCTGGCATCCAGGCTCTCCGCGAACTGCTTACGGCGGTAATGGAGGGCCATATTATAGGTAGTGGACGCTGCCGTCATAAAACCGTTGGGTTGACCGCAGAACTCCTCTACCTGCTGGAAATAGTAATTCATTACGTATCTGATGACCCTGCAATCCTGGAGACAGTATTCACGCATCTCGTCGCTTACACCCACGTCCATGGCCCTGGAACCTCCTGTGGTGGCTCCCTTGCGGAGTCTCTTTTCTCCCGTCGGATCGAAATCGCATGACAGGTCGTGCAGACTGGCCTTCCATATCTTCGCCGAATCCCAGACGTGCATCGTGTGTGTATGCTTGCTTTTGGTGACATCATGCCACTCATAACGGAATGGCACATCATATACCATCCCCTGTTTGCCTTTGAGCGGTGTACCTGCATATAAACGAACGTTTCCAT
>JAZRVB010000169.1:0-11449 GCA_045598885.1 Bacteroidales bacterium | reverse complement strand
CAGAGCAGATGTTTGCCTCCGACTTCCTTCAGATTCCGCGTCGCCACGGACACCCTTGTCTTTGGCTGTAGCCTTCCCGTTATCAAGGCGGCTTGGGGACTTACACCCGTTAGAATATGCCCATGCTGGGCGAACAAAAACTGGAGTCATTGCATTCGCAACGACTCCAGTTTTTTTATCTCCGGCGTCAGATATTACATCGCCATTTTCATCTTGATGACCAGGACGCGCAGGTGCTGGTCAGGCTCCTGAGTCTGCACCTTAGCGATATGCCAGTCGCAGGGGAACATGATGTTGAACGTCCCCTCGATGCTCTCAAAATGCTCCAGTTTGGCAGCATCGTACTTATACTCCATACGATCCTTCTTGAGGTTATACTCGATATTAGGCGATGACGAGTCGTGATCGAGGCGACAGAACCCCTCCTTACCTTTGACCACATACATGACATCGATATTCTGCCAATGGCTCTCGCTACCCTTGCCTGCAGCGAGGTCGGCAGACGAATAGCGGTTCTCCGTGTCCTCTACGCTGACAATGAGCGAAGTCCCCGGGATAGGCTGCTTCCCCGATGGCAATGCGAGCAGATCGGTCTCCTGTAGCCATCGGAAGAGCTGCTGCCATTGCTCCGGATTCTTATTATACTGGAGGTAGAACTCCACCTCATTGACGACAGGAGCCGGCACCGCCTTGGTAAATCCGTTCCGCCACTCCCCTTTCTTGACCCACTTATGGGCAATCTTCTGCAAGTCCTTCGGATATTGATTCGTGTAGGTCTGTGCAGAGACCGTGTGCGCAAGCACCAGTGTAGTGACAGCAAGTGCTGCCAGGGTAAAAAGACGTTTCATTCGGGTTAGTGTGTTATTTTAATGCAATCATCTCGTCATTCGCATCTGTGCACATGATGGGGAGTGGACATATCTTAGCTTGCTTTGGCTATTTATAAACCAACTCCGTTTCATCAGCCACATGACTACTCTTAGTCTCAAACGTAGCAAAATCATACGCCACCTTATTAGGAATGGCTGTAGTCGTCATAATCAGATCATCCTCTAACGCCACAGAAAGTTTAGCAATAGTTGCAATCGTCAGGTTATGTGTTCCACTCAACCAGCGGCTTACCTCTGTCTCTGATTTTCCAAGTTTCTTAGCCAGATCTTTTTGTGACATGGCTTTCTCCTCTAACAACTCATAGACGCGATTAGAGATCTGCACAGCAATATCCACCTGCCTTGTAACCTCAGGAGGTGTAGTCTCTCTAATCGCCTGCATAATAGGATTGATCTTTGCCATAGTATTAATCGTCTATAGTAAATACCAAAGGACCATTCAGATTAGTCCCCTGTATCGTGATAACCTTTTGTTTTTCTTTCTCTCTGATTTCAATATCGATCTTCTGCAATGTCTGCACACATTTATGCAGATGCGGATCTTCTTCATACGTTTTGGTGGTTTTTACACCTCCATTTCCTAAGATCAGCACTTTGTGCGATAGATTCAAACAATACAATCTCAACTTAGCAGTATCAATATGCGATGGCAAAGCCATCACTCTATCACTTACAGATCCCTCATATCTGAAATGTCGATCCTCGGCCCCAGAAAGTTTAATTAAGTCGATTCTTCTGATCAATACCTGAATGTCATGAGGATAATTATCCTTGTATGCGAGCAGGAATTTCTCAAATTCAGTATATTCTTCACCTTCAAAACGTGGAGAATAAAGACTCACCTTTTCTCCATCTTCAAGGAGCTCGATCAAAAGATTCTTTTCCATAGATTTATAATAATTCTGCCGCAAAAATAAGCATAAAAGTTGATTCTACCAAATAATTTGTCCACAAAATCAACTTTTATGTTTATTTTTTTGCTTTATGGTACATTGATGCTATCGAGAAATACCATGAGAGGAAAGCCTTATGTGTTATTGCGTCTAGCATGTAAGTCAAGAATTTAGTACACGCTCAATATTTCGATCATAAAAATCTTCATCTATCTGGTATTTTTGAAGAGCTTCTTTTTTCCTAAATATACAAAGGAGGAGCTACGTGCTCGTGTGGCTAAAGCAGACGAAGAGATTCTGTCTGGAGAAACACATCCTATTGAAGAATTCTTCGAAGAAGTCGGTCGCAAGTACCCTTGGTTATGAAGGTAGAATATACCAACTTGTTCATGCAGGCCTTCGATGACTTAGTCAGTTGCGGTCATCATTTTTATACGATCTACAACAATACGATTATCTTTGTTGATATTTGGGACACTCGTAGAGATCCTGATACGCTATCAAATCGAGTTAATAATGTAAAGGGGTTAAATCACCCTTACATTATTTCTTACCTTCTGTTCGCTCCACTGGCATTTCTGCTAGAAGAGTTCGAACAGGAGTATTTTATTTTCACGAATAGATGTTGTTCCTGCTCCACCTTGCAAGGAATCTTAACAGAGGATATGTCTCAATATTGGCATCATCTGCATAGTATTCTTTGCTAGTATTTCCTTTAGTTATCGTTATCTTATAACTAAATCCGTCGAGCACCATCATTCCAGATTCATTTGGGATTTCATCCTTTGATAGAATCTTGTTGATTACATTCTTTGTGAAAGCTGCCAGTACGCGTTTAGGAAGCATCGAAGGCTCTTCTTCTGGCATCCCTGAAAGTTCCTTCGATACCCATTCAAAACGATATTCATAACCTGTCGTATAGTGCTTTCCGCTTTCGTCTAAAGTTAATACTGCAACTAAGCGGCAAAGGACATTAAAGCTATCTCGAGCAGCAAATTTCAAAGTGATTTTTTCCATCGAATAATGACTATAAGAATCATCAGCATCTGCTTTATACCCCTTCATCATAATACATCTCCACATACTTGTAAGCCTTCTCAAAGACCTCATTGTCCTTGATTTTATATTTCAGCCACAAGATGGAGCGGAGCATCTTACGTACTTCTGTCTGACCTGATACGGTCTTGAAAGCGTTATTGAAACGGCGTACGATACTTACCACCTGATTATCGATATCATTGACCACATTCTCCACTACGAATGGTGTCTCTGGAGTCTTGATACTCTCAAACAGGTCAGTCAATGCAGCACGTCCTTGCTGTCGTTTGTTTGCCGGCTGATTAGCCTTACGTTCTTCCTCGATGACTTCCTTGGCGAGTTCCAGCAGGTGCTTCAGATACTCGATACTCTCAATCTGCTGGAGCTTCATTTTTTCACGCAGTTCCTTGAGTTTCTCGATGATCTCCTTCATCTGCGGATTGTGTTTTACATCCAATCCAGGACCCAGTCGGTCATCCAGCATCTTCTCTATCTGCTTGGTTACCTTTTTGCGGACGTCATCATTCTTCATGCACTCCTCCACGATGTGCGAATCTACCACCAGATCCTCAATGCTATCACCGATATCAATAGAAGTGACATTCTGGTGAATCAGTTCGATGGTCTTCGGGCCGAGTATCGTCCAGATGATATTCGGACCGCTGCTACTTGGCTTCACGCTCTCATAGACCTGGCAGAGCCAGACATAGTCATCCTTATAGACGAGGAGATCCTTGTCTGGCGAGACTACTTCCCATGCCTTATGCAGACGCTGGAAGTGCTTGGCAAATTCATTCTTGTGCTCTGGATCTATGAGACATTGCTGAGCCGCCTCCAAGCCTTCAAAACCACCTACACGGCGATTTACACCCGGGAAGAAATCCAGACAGTCCTTCATATATTCCGGTATTCTCTCCTTGATCTCCTTCAAGTTAGTGATCACCGTCTTGATGGTCTCCTCATCAAAATTCAACGCCTTGGCATAGTCATCAAACACACCTACGTAATCCACTATCAAACCACTCTTCTTACCTGCATCATAGACGCGATTGGTGCGACATACGGCCTGCAGGAGCGTATGATCTCTCATCGGCTTATCCAGGTACATACACTGCAGGATAGGCGCGTCAAAGCCAGTCAGGAGCTTGTGACGATGACAAACTTCAGCGGAGACAACTTATCGCGGAAGCGATCCAGCAGTTTCTGCTGCTCGAAGTCAGACAGCTTATACTCCGCATATTCATTCGCCTTATCTCCGCTCGTGTGCATCACGATAGCCGTCTCATCACCTTCATCCAGCAGCTGATCCAGCTCCTTCTTATAAGCCACACAGCATGCACGATTATACACCACCAGCTGGCACTTCAATCCCGTAGGCTTGATATACTGACGGTAGTGTTCTGCGATGTGTACACACACCTCATGAATACGCTTTGGAGACGTAAAGAACGCCTCTACCGACGTCTTCTTCGTGAGCTGATCCTTCTTCATCCGTGAGGTTATTCTCCTCTGCCATACGATCGAAGGCCTGTTTCAGGTTCTCCTCATCAAGGTGCAGTTCTACCGGCACCTCCTTAAAGATCAGGTTGAGCGTAGCGCCATCGTCAATCGAGTTCTGATAGGTGTACTTCGACATATAGCCACCTTTGTCCTCTTCCGCGCCGAAACACTTGAACGTATTCTTGTCTGTACGGTTGATTGGCGTACCCGTCAGACCAAAGAAGAATGCATTTGGCAGTCCTAAGCGCATACGCTCGCCGAGGTCACCTTCCTGTGTGCGATGCGCCTCATCCGTCGTAATGCCATTGATGCGGATCAGCGCCTCCTGCAAGATGCTGTCCACAATGACTGCCGACTTATCATCACGCAGCTTATCTGCCTCCACATACGTATAACCAGCCTGCTGTGCCACCTCTATGCACATCTTCTCAGTGACGTTATCTTCGTTGAATTTGCTTGCCATATATTATTTCTTAATTAAAAAGAAATGCAGAAAAAGTAAAAAGCTGATTATAAATGATATAACATCCACAACATTGTCTTTTCTTTTTTGTTTCTTTTTTTTTATGCCAAAGAACTATTGCATCGTTCTTGTAAATTTCTAATATTTTCTTGTAAATCTCAAATAAATAGTTTCCTATATTACAAGAGTTAATCAGTTAAAACACAAGTATTTCCAATTGCAAATACCGAATTAGCCGAACAAATCTCTTGTAAATTCACAAAAACTCTTGTAAATCTTATTTGATTTCTTGTACAAGATACCACTCTCTTTTAGGGCCAATAGAAATATAGTTTAACTTCCTGAGATTTGCTAGTAAGTTTGTAACCTTATCTTTCTTCTGGCGGTCAGACAACACCTCCGGTAATTTACTCCAAAGTAAGGTATCTATTTCTTTTCGTGAAGCCTTGCCATAACGTATGATATACTCCGTGATAAGCTGCTTATAATAGGCGTCATCAAAACCTTTATTCTTAATATAGTCCGCCTTCATTTCTACATGACGACTTTCTGCAGCTATCTTATATGATAAATATGGAGTTTTCTTTCTTCCCTCAACATATCCCTTCTTTTTGAGTAAAGCAAGAGCATCCTTTGTGATTATCTCATGTTTCTGCACCTTATCAAGCAATATGATCTCCGAGAGCGTCAGCTTCGGGTTATTCGCCAAGATACGAGCGAAATTCTCATCCAATACATTACCTATAATCTCGCATACAACCTTTCCTCCTGTCAAATCATACTTTGGCATCGGGAAGAAACGCTTTCTCTGTTGCACAAAGAGCTTGCGGATGCCACCACCTTCCGTCTCTACCATCTTCACATTTCGCATGGCTTCAACAAGGAATGGGTTTCGATAATTTGATTCCGGGAAGTCATTCTTCACCACATCTTCCACACTCGCTGGTATGAAGTGACCATAATTACGGAACATCAGTTTATCATCCTCATATTCTACCACCTCAATACGTGTCGCCTTGGCATAATCCTGATGAGCAATGCAGTTACACAATGGCTCTCGAAGGGTAAACACATCATAGCGAAGCATCGTTTCTGGGAACATGCTCCCGGATATCGTATATGTGTAATTAGCATTGCGTACGAGGTTCTGGAACTCTTCTACTGCCAATATCATCGGAATAGACAGGATTCTGAAATCCTTATTCTCGTCACCCCCGTCTTTTAATTGCCAGCGTATCTTACATACCGCAGGAGAAATAAAGTGTTCACTCTCTTCTCTTCCTAAAAGGATTATAGCAGAGTTCGTAATATGACCTTCTTTTGTAATATGAGCTTTATTGAGGAACTTGATATCATCCCACTCATCCACCTCCTTTGCTTTTGCAGGATAGAGTTCTTTGTACTTCTCTCTGGCCAGACGGATGGCTCTTGGTTCCAAATCTTCAAGAGTAGCACCAGCCACAATCTCTCCCGACCAATCCTGGCCAGCGATTGGTTCTGACAGAATTGCATCCTCACGCTCCGGTGTCAGTTTTACCAACGAATCTTCTATACGCTGCCAAGCCTTCTTATGTGCCAAGACAGGCTTACGTGGCATGTGTTTTGGAATGCGAACTACCCAAACACGCTTTTGTGTATCATCTGTAATATACTCATCAATATGCAATCCCTCGCTTGACAGATAGGTACATTGTTCGATAAGTTTGAATGTTGCAGATTGTGTTGTCGCTGGTGATCCATTAAATGTCACTCCTGTCAAATCCGTTCCTACAATTTCCAGAGTCTTATCTTTAGCTCCAATTACAAGCACTCCGCCTTCCATATTAGCTATGGCAGACACGTAGCTGATGACATCATTTGCCTCGTCACCAGCAAAACTATGTTTGAGATTCTTCATCTCTTTCCACTCGCAGCGTGTATTCTCTACAGGATATTCCTGGAGTAGATATTGTTGTAACTCTTGCTCTGTCATAACATAGATTATTATAGTTTGATCACTTATTTATTCATTTGGATTTTCTTTGCAAATAAGATTTCTCTTAGTATCAACAAGTTACAAGTGTGTTGGATTTTCTCTGCAAATAAAACCTCTTCAATATTACATTTATCAGAGAACTCCTAAGTACAGGTAGTTGTACAAAGCTCGCGTACTCTCCAGCTTCAGTTCATCTTCGCTCTTGGGAGTATCTGTTGTGTTCTTTTTCGATTGTTTCTTTGCCATGGCTATGGACTTCGCGTTGTATTATGGTGCACTCCTAAAGAGTACGCTGCAAAGATAGACATTGTTCTGCAAATGTCCAAAAAAAAAGGCACTTTTTTGTGATGTTTTGTTATTGTTGCCAATTCTATCGACCATTTTGCGCCACACACACAGTTATTGGCACTTCCGTGTGCCAGGTCTAGTGCTTTTGGCATTTTCGCATCAAAAAAGGTCGGAAAAACATCAAAAAGTGAGGGGGTTAATTTTGTTATACAAAATTAAATCGCTATCTTCGCGGCATAATTCTAATACATTTTTCAAACGAAACAGACAGTAGACTTCACTTCGCGATAACGGCATCTGGACAGATGCGCTTATCTTCGATCGCATGCAGCGCACTCTTCTTGAGTGCATTTTTTTGACTCAGCGTAATTACCGATCATTCTTATTCGAAGTCTACGACGGAACTGCATTACCTTCGCCCCCCTTTTTTCTTTTCGCGTTTCCGGAAGCGCACATTCATACACCACCTGCTGGCAGCATTCTGTGATGGAATCCCCTGCCGGTATAATACAATGTGCATCCGTGCCAAATATTTCATTACCAATTAATAATAATGAGCTTACCCGTGTATTAAATTATATCACAGACATTCTCAAAATTAAAGATTATCAACTGCAGCAGCAGTACAATCTGCATCGCAATACGCTGATGTCGATACGCGATGGCCAAACACCATCCAGAAATCTCATCTTTTATTACCAGACGTTCATCATCATCCTCAAGCAGCATCTTGAGATTGCCATACGTCTGAATCTCGAAGCTCGGATCATCGAGCTGAACGCCTTCATCCATTCCTGTTTCTACACATTATTGGGCATCATTTAGGCCAAAAACGTGTTTCCTGAGGCTCCTTGTGTATTTCATTGTACACGAGGAGTCTCCCCGTGTACATACCTATTGCTTTCCATCCACTTTCTTCTCACCTTTGCAGCGTGCTCTTTAGGAGTGCACCGCCAAAACAAAGCGCGATGGGCCCTCGCAGCGATGCGGCAAAACGATAACTAAAAACTAATGAGATGACAAGATTTTTACAACACCGTCGAGTGCGATATGCTCGACACAGAGGGAAGACAGACATTCAAATCGCCTGCCACATGGCGGCTGATGGGAAGTCAAACCGTCATCGAATGAACTTTTCACTTTTTACTTTTCATTTTTAACTTTTAACTTTTCACTTTTAATTTTTTATGGACAACAATCTCATTCTCACCGGTTTCATTACCACCTTCTCTTGCCTCCAGGAGGCAGACGCCACCCATGGTGGCAAGTACCCATTCATGACCCTCGAGCTCCGCACCGACGAGCCTCTGCCACAGACGCCAGTACTCTATCTCACCGGCGCTCTGGCCGTACAGCTCAGCAGCTGCCAGCTCACACCGCAGACGCAGTTGCGCGCGTATCTGCGCCTCTACTCGCGTCCGTACGCCAATCGCGATGGCGTGGAGCATAAGACCAACGAAGTGTCGTGCTGGAAGATCGACGTGCTCGATCCTGACGGCCGTGTCGCCTTTACCTGTCGCCGCTCATGAGTGCATGGACAAAACATCCCAATAATGCGTCGCATCAACCTCCGATGCGACGTATTATCGAGGCTTATGGCCTCTCGGGCTATGGCCTCTACTGGTGCATCAAGGAGCGTGTGGCCGACCTCAGGGGACTCCTCTCGCTCAATACGCTGATGCACGAGTTCTGCACTCATCACTTCTCTCGCAAAAGCGTCCGTCATATCATCGACCTCTCTGAGATGTTCGAGATTTCAGAAGAAGGTCTGGTAAGTCTCAAAGGGAAGACTGAGGGAGAAAACGACCCGAAAACTCCCCGTTCCGCCTGCGCGAACCTTTTAAATACTATAGATAAAGAAGAAAGATATAAGAAAGATTCGAGCATAGAAGCTCTCATCTCCACCTCCGCCTCTGACACAGAAAAGGATTTCTATCTGCACATGAAGGCCGAGTACCCGCGCGTCTGCCAGATGGCACAGCCGCTGACCTTCGCCCAGATGCAGCGCCTGCTCACCGACTATCCGAAGGAGCGGATCCATGCCGCGCTCAACGATATGGAGAACTTCCCCCGTCTGCTCACCAAATATCTTTCGGCCAATAGAACCCTACGCAAATGGATCAAGTAACACGACAGAACAACACTCCGCAGCAAGTCATCGCCTCGAAGCCGCTGGTAGAGAGCGAGCAGCTCGAAGCCGCCATGCTCAAGCGCCTGCTCTCTGACACCCATGCGCCGCTGCAGGTCATGCATCTGCTCACCGGCGAGTGCTTCATCGCCCCCATGCACCACGCGCTCTTCCGCGCCATCAGCGAGCTCTATGCCGCAGGCGTCGAGATCTCGATCGTCTCGGCCACCGAGCAGCTGCGCCGCACCGTCTCGGCCGAGCGTACCGCCGACATCGTCTGCCACACCGCCGAGAGCGTCTTCGGTGGTCGCGAAGAGCCGCTCGACCCTGTCATCATGGCCATGCGCCTCGTGGAGTACGCCAAGCGCCGCAAGCTGGCCGACGTGGCCATCAAGGTCAACCGCCTGCTCACCGACATGACCTACGACATCGGGCAGGGAACCGCCGAGGTGCAGCGCCTCTTCGACGAGATCATGACGGGCAGCCAGGACAGCACCCTCTCGCTCAGCGAGGTGCTCGACGAGGTGCGACAGATCACTGACGACAACCAGTCAGACCTCACGCGCCACACCGGCGTCTTCTGCGGCCTGCCTGACATCGATGAGCTCGGCGGATTGCCCAAGGACGGCCTCGTCATCATCGGCGCCAAGACCAGCCACGGCAAGACCACCTTCGCCATCAACCTGGCCGTCTACGCGCTCCTGCAGGGCCATCGCATAGGGTGCTTCAGCATCGAGATGACCAAGCAGCGCGTGTCCGGGCGTATCGTGTCGATGCGAAGCGGCGTCAACAGCAACTCGCTGATGCGCCTCTGCCTGCCGCCCGACCAGCTGGAGCGCGCGCACCAGACCATCGACGAGCTGCAGCAGACGGTGGCCGGCAACTTCCACTTCGACAACCGATACACCCACGACATCGAAGGCCTCGTGATGATGATCCGATCGATGCACAAGTCACGCGGCGTGGACGTGGTGGTCATCGACTATGCACAGCTCGTCGACGCCTCGCCCGGCCAGAACCTCGAGAACGACAACAAGCTCCTGGCCACACTGAGCCACCGCATGCACGACGTGGCGCGCGAGCTCGGTATCTGCATCCTCCTGCTCTCGCAGGTCAACCGCAACACCCCCGGCATGCCCACCGTCAGCAACCTCCGCGGCTCGGGCGAGATGGAGGAGGCGGCCGACATGATCATCCTCATCTACAACGCCTTCCAGGACAAGGCCGCCTTCCCCTCGCCGTTCCAGGCCGTCGACACGCGCGGCAAGCTCTACGCCGAGGTCGCCAAGAGTCGCGACGGCGCCAAGCCTTCCTTTCTCCTCGGCTTCGAGCCTTCGCTCACGCTCATCTCACCGCTCACGCGCCAGGAGGTCGACGAGGCGCCGAGGGTGACGGCGGAGCAGAAGGTGATCGATTTCTTCCCGTAGAGTTTTTCACATAGAAACAGGTAAATAATTCAACGAAACTCAGAAGTTATAGAGAAGTAAAACAGAAGTAAAACAGAAGTTATAAGGAAGTTATAAGGAAGTTATAAGGAAGTTATAAGGACGAATGTCCTTTAATCGAAACTTCTTTCTAGGTTCCAAAATTGTAGGTATTGTCCTTATAACTTCTTTTAACTTCCTTATAACTTCCTTATAACTTCCTTATAACTTCTTATAAATTCCCTATAACTTCTCAAAGTGAGCGAAATATCCCATGAATAAGAAACAGACCCCCAAACGCCGCCGCCGCGTCCAGGCGGACGAAAGGTACACCAAGTTCCAGATCGCCATGCAGTACTTCCCCGATAAGAGCTACGCCACCGCATCGCGCAACCTGCGCTACTGGATCTCCTCCGACAAGTCTCTCCGCGACGCGCTCCGCGCCACCGGCTACCGCCATCGCAGCAAGTACCTGACCGAGGAGCAGTATCAGATCCTCATCGACCACGTCGGCGAGCCGCTGTAGTGTGCGATAACGGCGAGAATGACACGATAACGGCGAGAATGGCGCGATAACGGGGAAGGTGAGGGAAAGAGTGTGTATCTTTGCAGCATCAAAAGAAAAATTATAAAATTATAAAATTATAAAATGAAAAAATTGTTAGCCACTCCGCGCGCAACTGGTTCTGACAATTCTAAAATTCTATAATTCAAGTTTCGCAAGTAGTAACTTGCTCACATTGAGAAGTTATAGGGAATTTATAAGGAAGTTAAAAGAAGTTATAAGGACAATACCTACAATTTTGGAAGATAGAAAGAAGTTTCGATTAAAGAACATTCGTCCCTATAA
>JAZRVB010000168.1:0-14565 GCA_045598885.1 Bacteroidales bacterium | reverse complement strand
CAGATGACCGCGCCCCTCTGTCATGAAAGCCAGAATCAGTTCGTCAACCTTAGCTCTAAGGGCATAAAGCTGGTTATTCAGGCGCTTTGCCTGCCCATGACAAGGACGAACACGTTGCGTCAAAGCATCCCATTCTGATTCCTTAAGCCATACTCCAGTAGTACTCAAAGCCTGTTTGCGGTCAATGATATACTGTAAATTGACATGATAGCGGCTCTGCGGATCAGGACTTAAGTTCGTGCGTAACAGGAACTTACCTTCGGGATTAAGGATCTTTTTTCTTCCCATAATTAGTACTCCTTTTCTTTCTTCTCGCTTTTGGAAATTTCGTCTATCTTGTCAAGCAAACTAGGCTTTATAAGGCCGCGAAAGGAGAACGACAGCAAATACTGCTTCTCGTCCTCCTTCGTCTTTTACCTCATTTTGAGGCATTTATCTATGCAACTAATTGATTTTCAACTCAATACTCTTCCTCGTTGAAGAAGAAGTCATCTTTCTGTGGATAGTCAGGCCAAAGATCCTCGATTGAATCATACATTTCACCTTCATCCTCCATCTCCTGCAGGTTCTCGATTACTTCAAGAGGAGCACCTGAGCGATTAGCATAGTCGAGTAGTTCTTCACGTGTAGCAGGCCATGGAGCGTCTTCGAGCTTTGAGGCCAATTCAAGAGTCCAATACATTAGTTTAAATGGTTAAATAGGAATTCGATTTCTTCTCTTTTTTCACTCAATTTCTAGCGTATTATGCTGAAATTGCGCGCGAAGATAAGAATTATCTTAATAGATCGTATCTTTTGATGCTATTTTTTAACGTTTTTTATCGGTTAAAACGATACAATGTAATGCTGCTTGAAGAAATTTGGCTTCAAAATCGCCAAACCATAGTCATAAAGATCCATGGTGATCTGCACTTCGTCCAACTCTGAAAAAACGTCCCAGAAGGTCTCTAAAGAACGCCTTGGCTGGATGCCTTTAGCGAAGACAATTGCCTCAGGAACAAGATGATTCAGCAACCACTCAGACAGCTGTGCTTCGCTTTGGAATGGATTCTGATTGACCACTATCATATCATACTTGGCTTCGTCAGACAGCGAGAGGGATTGCATATCGTTGAGAATGCACACAACATTGCGACTGTCGACCTCGGTGAGCGGCATCCTGGCGTATTGCTCGTCGCCTAAAATAGCGATATTTCGGCAACGGAAACGATTAGCAAGGCGGAAAAGCAGGCAAACGACCTTGAAAGGGACCTGCGACTTTTTGTCATAGCGGCGCTGCATGGAGCTGTAGGCATAATATGGCAACTTCTCCTCGATCACCTCAGTGATGACAGCAAAGGCGAATGGGGAGTGGACGCCGAAGCCCTTACGGTGCTTGATCTTGCGTAATCCTTTATTGAAATAGCTATTCAGTTTTGTCATAAGACTAATCCATTAAGTATTGACCAATAAAGTGTTATGGCTTCGTTAATCTCTTCGATGACGATGTATTCGTCGGCCGTATGGCTGCGCGATGACTGACCAGGGCCCATCTTAACGCTCGGGAATCGCATCAAAGCCTGATCGGAAAGCGTAGGCGATCCGAATGGCTGTCGGCCCTGGCGGATGATGCTCTGCAGCAGCGGATGTGAGACCTCAATGCCGGATGGCTGGAGGCGTGTGCTGCGAGGAGTGAGCGTGACGTTGGCTGGATCTCCGACTGCTTCGCGAAGCATCTCTACGACGTCTTCGTTGGAGTATGCGTCGGTGGTGCGGACATCGACCATGAATGTGCAGGTATCGGGAATGACATTGTGCACCGTACCCGCCTGAATACCCGTGACTGTGACCTTGACTGGGCCTAACGTAAGTGACTCATTCGGAAAGCGATAAGTGCGAAGCTGCTGGATAGCATCGAGCGCGATATAAAGCGCGTTAACACCCTCATTTCTGGCAGCATGGCCGGACTTTCCGTGAGCAATGCCATCGATCACGACAAGGCCTTTTTCGGCAATGGCGGGGTGCATGCCGGTTGGTTCGCCGACGAGTGCGACATCAATCTTCGGCAATAGTGGAAGGACACTCTCGATGCCGTTCTTACCACTCACCTCCTCTTCGGCCGAGGCAAGGAAAATGACGTTATATTGCTGTGGCTCGGCTGTCAGAAGCATCCAGATATGGAGCAGCGAGACGAGCGAAGCACCATCGTCATTGGAGCCAAGGCCGTACAGTCGTGTCTGACCGTCTGCATCGACCTCCTCATTGGGAGTGAACGGATCTCTTTGCCAGGAAGCGACAGGCTTAACAGTATCGATATGCGCATTGAGCAGAAGCGTCGGCCGATACTCATCGTAGTTCGGATCGATCAGCCAAAGGTTATTATTGTGACGATGCACGGGTTGGCCGGTGGCATCGGACATATATTGCTGAAGCATATCTGCAACGGCCTTCTCATCGCGACTGACCGACGGAATGGCGATCATCCGGCGCAGCAAGGACACAGCTGATATTTGAGCAGAAGAAATATCCATTATGATATAGATTTGTCAACTTTGGTTGTGTTTTGGTCGCGAAGATAAGTATTTTTTATCGAACAAAAACAATCTTTACCCCAAAAACTTTGTTTTTTCGCATGTTTTGACTATCTTTGCCCCAAAATGTATATATAATATGATAACAATAGAACAACTTAAAGCGACACAAGAACGACTTAATGACTTGCATAGATATCTCGATATCGAGAATAAACTGATCCAGCTGGAAGAGGAGGAACTCCGTACTCAGGTGCCAGGATTCTGGGAGGATCAGAAGGCAGCCGAGGCGCAGATGAAGGTGGTAAAGGGTATCCGCAACTGGATCGAAGCCTATAATTCGGCCAAGGACAATGTCAATGAGCTGGCCACAGCTTTCGAATTCTACAAGGAAGAGATCGTGACTGAGGAGGAGGTCGATGAGCAGTATGCCAAGACCATCAAGCTCTTCGAGGATATCGAGCTCAAGAATATGCTTCAGGGCGAGGAAGACCACATGAACTGCGTACTGAAAATCAATGCCGGTGCAGGTGGAACAGAGGCCAATGACTGGGCGCAGCAGCTGATGCGACTCTATATGCGATATGCCGAGGATCACGGCTACAAGGTGACCGTACAGGACCTCGTGGAGGGTGATGATGCGGGCATCAAGTCTTGCACATTGGAGCTGGAGGGCGACATGGCCTTCGGCTACCTGAAGTCTGAGAATGGAGTGCATCGCCTCGTCCGTGTCTCTCCATACAACGCTCAGGGTAAGCGTATGACCTCGTTCGCTTCTGTCTTTGCCTTCCCGATGATCGACGATACCATCGAGGTAAATATCGACCCAGGCCGTCTGTCTTGGGATACTTTCCGCTCTGGTGGTGCCGGTGGACAGAATGTCAATAAGGTAGAATCGGGCGTCCGTGCTCGCTATATGTATCTCGACCCTTATACTGGTGTTGAGACCGAGCTCTTGCAAGCATGTACCGTAACCCGTGACCAGCCAAAGAACCGTGAGATGGCTCTGCAGCTCCTCAAGTCACAGATCTATAACATCGAGCTCGAGCACCGTCGTGAGAAGCAGGCAGCCATCGAGGCTGGCAAGAAGAAAATCGAGTGGGGTTCACAGATCCGCTCATACGTTTTCGATGACCGCCGCGTGAAGGATCACCGCACGGGATTCCAGACCTCGGACGTCAATGGTGTGATGGATGGTAAGATTGATGGATTTATCAAGGCTTATTTGATGGAGTTTGGAGGGGAATGATTGATAGTTGAAACAAACACTATCAATACAGACTATAGTCTTTAGAAAGATTTATCAAATTTATGAAAAAACTTTTTCTGTTATTATCAATCATCGGTTTGACTATTATCTCCATTCCGACTCTTGCCGCTAGTACGATGACCGATCGTCAAGTTTTGGAATACGTTAAGAAAGGAATGGCAGATGGCAAATCTCAAAAAGACTTGCTTACAGAATTGGCTGCACGTGGTGTGGATCGAGCCCAAGCCGAGCGTGTAAAAAAAATATATCAAACCGAACTTGAGAATCAAGCAGGAGGTAATCGTACAGTCTCTGGCATCAACAGACAAAGAGGCAAGAAAATTGAAAAGGATGAGATCAAGGATGGAAGATTAGTGAACAATGCAGGAAACAGTTATCTTGGAGAGAGTAAAACGTGGACCCCTGAACAGCTTAAGGATACTGCATTTTTTACATCACCATTCTTTGATGAAAACCTTTTGCTTGAAGCAGAAAAAGACAGCGTATTCGGCCGTGATATTTTTAAGAATAGAGAACTCTCTTTTGAGCCAAGTCTGACACTTGCAACTCCTCGCAATTATAGACTTGGTCCTGGAGATGAGGTTATTATTGACATATATGGTGCTAATCAAGCAATAATCAAAGATATTATTTCAAGTGAAGGAAGTATTACCGTTGATGTTCTTGGTCCTATTTATTTAAACGGGAAAACTGTCGACGAAGCGAATGCTTTTCTTCGCAAAAAGCTTGCAACCATCTATGCTGGGCTTGACACAGAAGATTCGCAGACAGAGATTGTACTGACATTGGGAGAAAGCCGCAGCATTTCAATCAATGTTCTTGGCGAAGTCACAGTTCCTGGCACTTATACACTATCCGGTTTTGCCACGGCATTCCATGCTTTATATAGTGCAGGTGGCATTAAAGATCCTGGCACAATCCGCAATATCCGAGTCACAAGACGCGGCAAGACAATCAGCAGCATTGACGTGTATGATTTCCTTATGAATGGCAATAGCCAAAACAATATCCGACTGGAAGATGGAGATGCCGTAATCGTTCCGGCATATTCTAATCTTGTTAAGGTTGAAGGTCAGGTGAAGCGTCCAATGTACTTTGAGATGAAAGAAGGTGAAACAATGCAGAATCTGCTTGATTATGCTGGAGGTTTTGCAAAGGGGGCATACACACAAAACATCACCGTCATTCGCCAAGGAACAACTGAATATGAAGTATTAAGTGTTGAAAACACAGAGTTTAACACATTCAAAATAAAAGAGGGCGACGAGATTACTGTCAGCAAACTACTTGAGCGCTACCAAAATCGAATCAATCTTCGCGGAGCTGTAACTCAACCAGGCATATATCAGCTTAGTGCTAAAATATATTCTGTTAAGACACTTATTGAACGTGCAGGTGGTCTTCAGCCAGAGGCATTTATTTCTCGTGCCGTATTGCATCGAGAGAAAAAAGATCGCAGCCTTGAAGTATTGTCTGTTGATCTCCGAGGCATCATGAATGGGACATCGCAGGATATTATTCTTCGCAATAATGACGAACTTTTCATTCCTAGTATCAATGATATGAAGGAATATGAAACTTTGTCAATTCGTGGAGAGGTGGCAAATCCTGGCATGTACCCATATGCTGAAAATACGACTCTCGAAGACTTGATTATGATGGCAGGAGGTCTCAATGCAGGAGCTTCCGTTGTACGAGTAGATATCTCTCGCCGTATTACCGACCAAAGCGGTACGGAAGCTACAAACGAAATCTCTAGGATGTATACCTTCGCGTTAAAAGAAGGATTCGTTATTGATGGAACTCCTGGGTTCGTTCTTGATCCATACGATGAGGTAATTGTTCGTTCAAGTCCGTCATACTCAGTTCAAAAATTTGTCAGCGTTACAGGAGAAGCAAATTTCACGGGTGATTTCGCCATGACAGAGCGCGATGAACGACTCTCCGAATTGGTAAAAAAAGCAGGAGGTATTACACAATTTGCATATGCAAAGGGAGCCCGATTGGTACGTCAGATATCTGAAACAGAGAGGAAACAGATGGAAGATGTTCTCTCGCGTGCAAAGCAAGGAAAAGATTCTCTTGTATTGAGTGACAAAGAACTTGGAAATGAGTATTATGTCGCAATAGAGCTAGATAAGGCCATAGAAAAACCCGGCAGTTATTACGATATTGTATTACGAGAAGGAGATAGACTTGAAATCCCGACCTATAGTAATATAGTTCGTGTTAGTGGTGCAGTACAATCTCCAAATGCTATTACTTATCGTCCAAATAAAGGATACAAGTATTATATTGAAGAAGCAGGTGACTTTGCGCAGAAAGCTAGAAAAAGACGTACCTATGTCGTCCACATGAATGGTCACATTTCCAAAGCTCGTAAGGGAAACATTGAGCCTGGAAGTGAGATCATAGTTCCGTCAAAAGATAATGACGGAATAGGATTGCAAGGAGTCTTGAGTATTGCGACTACCTCTGCTTCATTAGCGACGATGATAGCATCTATTGCCAATATAATTAAAAAATAACCATGGGTCAGATTGATCAGTTTTGTCAAAACAACGCGGGCTATCCAGATTTTTACGAAGAAGAGGAAGAAAAGCCAATTGACTGGGCCGCTTATATATCCAAATTACTTCTTTACTGGAAAAAGATAGTTATTATCACAGGTGTTTTTGGAATGCTTGGCATTGTTGTGGCCTTTCGTCAAAAAAAGCAATACGAAGTTACCGTTATCCTAGCGCCAGAAATACAAGCAAGAACTACAACGAGCTCTTCTCTCCGTAGTTTAGCTGGAATGTTAGGAATGAATGCATCTTCTGCGAATACTCCTGATGCTATCAACATCACACTTTTTCCAGAAGTTTGCTCAAGTACACCATTCTTGACACAACTATTCGATGTCAAACTCACTCCTTACGTATCACCTAAAGACGCGAAGAATGGTGTTGTTGCAACACCAACAACACTATTTGATCATGTGTTAGGAAAAGACAAAGAGAAAAGTTGGTTTACAGAATGGAAAGAAAGTATCTTTCCAAAAGATACAACACTACTTGAGGACGATAGCGTAATCAGAATATCGCAATTAACTGCAAATCAAAATGCAGCACTATCTGCTATTTCCAAGCTAATTACAGCTGAGGTTGATCAGAAAACGGGAGTAACAACAATTTCCGTAAGATTGGACGATCAGGCTATGGCAACACAGCTGGCAGATACCGTTTGTGCCCGTCTGCAGAGTACAGTATACGATTATCGAACTAAAAAGGAACGCGACAATCTTGAATATTATATCAAGCAGGCAGATATAGCACAAGAAAAGTATGCAGAAGCTCAGGCAGCTTACGCGAAAAGCATAGATTTTGATCGAAGTGTAAATCTTTTGTCCATTTCGTCAGAGAAAGACCGCTTACAGCAAGAAGCACAAATCGCTGGGCAAGTATACACGCAGATGGTACAACAACGCGAACTAACTAGAGCAAAGGTTCAGGAAATGAAACCTATATTTGCTATTGTCGAACCCGCTACTATGCCAATTTATCCTATCAATAGCCGAAAAAAAACAGTTCTAATTTTTGGATTCCTAGGGTTTGTCCTTTCGGCAGGTTGGTACATCCTGGCTAAAGAATTCTTTGATGGCATTATCAAACAAATCAAGGAGAAGGTTGCAGAAGCAAAGGCTAACAACGAAATGTAATTTAACATTTACCAAAATTTATTTCAATAAAGGTACCATATCAGATATGTGTATATAAAAAACAGAGGCGACTGATCTTGGTTTTTCTTTTATTTCTGAAATAATGAAGAGGGCGTGTCAAAGTCATCAACAAGACTTTAACACGCCCTCTTCAAGCTATTTAATATTTATCCCAAGAACGCCAGCAGCACGCCTGCTGCAACAGCAGAACCGATGACGCCAGCTACATTAGGACCCATGGCGTGCATGAGGAGATAGTTTGAAGGATCGTACTTGAGACCGACCTCCTGAGAGATACGAGCTGCATCAGGTACGGCAGAGACGCCAGCGTTGCCGATGAGCGGATTGATCTTCTTGCCTTCTGGGAGGAAGAGGTTGAAGAACTTCACGAAGAGGACACCTGAAGCAGTAGCTATGAGGAAGGATACTGCACCGAGGGCGAAGATACCGATCGACTCAGTGGTCAAGAAGGTAGAAGCCTGGGTAGAGCAACCTACGGTGAAACCGAGGAGGATGGTCACGATATCGATGAGCGGACCCTTAGCAGTATCGGCCAGACGACGGGTAACACCAGACTCCTTCAGGATATTGCCGAAGAAGAGCATACCGAGCAATGGAAGACCCGATGGGATGATCCAGGTGGTAAGGAGAAGGCCGAGGATAGGGAAGATGATCTTCTGACGCTGTGACACCGCATCCGGAGCCTTCATGCGGATCTTGCGCTCCTTCTCGGTGGTCAGCATCTTCATGATAGGTGGCTGGAACACAGGAATCAAAGCCATGTAAGAATAAGCAGCCACGGCAATAGCTCCCATGAGATGAGGAGCCAACTTGCTCGAAAGGAAGATCGCAGTAGGGCCATCAGCGCCACCGATGATACCGATAGCTCCAGCCTCCATTGGAGAGAATCCAAGTGCCAAAGCAATCATGTAAGCGCCGAAGATACCGAACTGAGCAGCAGCACCGACAAGCACCATCTTAGGATTGGCAATCAGCGCCGAGAAGTCGGTCATCGCACCAATACCCAGGAAGATGAGTGGTGGGTACCAACCCTGCTTCACGCCACCATAAAGAATATTGAGCACCGAACCCTCCTCATAGATACCGATGCGAAGACCTGCATCCAAAGGGAAAGGAATATTACCTACCAAGATACCGAAGCCAATCGGAATGAGCAGCATAGGCTCAAAGTGCTTGGCAATGGCCAGATAGATGAATACACAACCTACAATCGTCATGATGACGTTGCCCAACTCTACGTTGGCAAAACCAGTGTACCCCCAAAGGTACGTGAGGTTCTCTAGAAAAAATTCTATCTTATCCATAACAAAAAATTAGTATCCGGACTGGGAATCGAACCCAGATCTAAGGTTTAGGAAACCTCTATTCTATCCGTTGAACTATCCAGACAATCCATGCCATGATGGCAAAAAAGCGTCGCAAAGTTACAAAAAAAATTAAGAAAACAAAAATTATTCGTAATATTTCTATCCTTTATTTGCTTATTCCGACAATTATCGTTACTTTTGCAACGTAAAATAGACTATGAGACGACCGACATGGATGAGATATTGACATGGGGATACCCCGGATTGGCCCTCTGCGGCTTCATTGCAGGCAGTGCTATTCCCATGAGTAGCGAGGCAGCATTGAGTGGCGCAATCGCCCTTGGATGGCCTCTCTGGCCGTCTTTGCTCTGGGTCTTTGCCGGCAACTGGCTCGGCGCGACGACCAACTATCTGATCGGACGTTTTGCCTCTATGGATTGGATCGAGCACTGGGTACGCATCAAGAAATCCAAGATCGATTACGTGCAACGATTCCTCCACGGCAAAGGCATCTGGCTAGCCTTAGTCAGCTTCTTCCCCACCCTCGGCAACGCGCTGGTCATCTGCTACGGACTCTCGAAAACTCCGTTCTGGAAGGTCGGCACCCTCATGGCCATCGGCCGTTTCATCCGTTACCTTGTCTGGATGTGGATCACAGAAGGCGTAATCAGCGCCTGGTTCTCGTAATTCTTCGAACTGCGAGGATCTCACTCCTCACTCCTCACTCCTAACTCCTCACTAAAAATATGACCGACGATTTAGATCTTCGCAACCCCCAAGCCTCATCGCAGAAAGAGAAGGACTTCGAGAGAGCCCTCCGTCCGCTGCAGTTCGATGACTTCCAGGGACAGGACAAAGTGATTGAGAACCTCAAGATCTTTGTCGCTGCTGCTCGTATGCGTGGCGAATCTCTTGACCATACGCTCTTCCACGGCCCTCCGGGTCTTGGCAAGACCACCTTATCTAATATTATAGCCAACGAGCTCGGCGTAGGTTTCAAAGTCACCAGCGGACCTGTACTCGACAAGCCAGGCGATCTGGCCGGTCTCCTCACCTCGCTCGACAAAAACGACGTCCTCTTCATCGACGAGATTCACCGCCTTTCCCCAGTCGTTGAGGAGTATCTCTACTCAGCCATGGAGGACTATCGCATTGATATTATGATCGATAAGGGTCCTGCGGCTCGCAGCATCCAGATTGATCTCAATCCGTTCACCCTCATCGGTGCTACCACCCGCTCTGGCCTCCTGACTGCCCCTCTCCGTGCTCGTTTCGGCATCAATATGCACCTCGAATATTATGACACAGAGGTACTTGCAGGCATCATCGCTCGTTCGGCCAACATCCTCGGCATGCCATGCAAAGAAGAAGCTGCCATCGAGATCGCGCTCCGCAGCCGTGGCACACCGCGTATCGCCAATGCATTGCTCCGCCGTGTTCGCGACTTTGCCATGGTCAAAGGACAGGATGCCATCGATATCAAGATTGCAAGATTTGCGCTCGAAGCCTTAGGCGTTGATAAATACGGACTTGACGATATTGACAACAAGCTGCTCACCACCATCATCGACAAATTCAACGGTGGTCCTGTCGGCCTCACTACCATCGCGACAGCTATGGGCGAAGACGCTGGCACGGTGGAGGATGTCCTCGAACCTTACTTGATCAAGGAAGGCTTCATCAAGCGGACTCCTCGTGGACGAGAAGCTACCGCCCTTGCCTACAAGCACCTCGGCAAGACGCCTTTCAACGGCGACACACTGCAAGGGACGCTCTTCTGATCAGAATTTCAACGTTGCGTACAGAACGTTGATTTTCTACTCCAAGGATTTCAACGTTACGTACAGAACGTTAATTTCCTGATTCCAGGATTTCAACGTTACGTACAGAACGTTGATTTCTCGCTTCAAGAATTTCAACGTTACGTACAGAACGTTGAAATTCTCAATCATAAGTACCGACACCTGGTACCAAGTGTTGAAATTCTCAATCCAAAATGGCTTTACTGAAATCTCTTTTCAAAGATACAGCACTATACGGCCTTCCATCCATCGTCGGCCGATTTCTGAATTATCTGCTGGTCATCCTCTACACAGCCGTGATGCCAGCTTCGTCTGGCGAATATGGCATTGTCACCAATCTGTATGCCTACACCGCGCTGATCTTAGTCATCCTAACCTTCGGCATGGAGACGACGCTCTTCCGCTTTGCCAACAAGCAGGAAGAGAATCCGATGCACGTCTACTCGACAGCTCTCATTACCGTCGGAGGTCTCTCATTGGGATTCCTCGCCTTGGTGCTGGCCTTCCTGCAGCCGCTTTCCGTAGCGCTCGGATACGCTGATCATCCTGAGTTTTTGGCTATCATGGCGCTGATCGTGGCTATCGACGCCTTTGCGTGCATTCCGTTCGTCTATCTGCGTTATCTGCAGAAAGCCAGGAAGTTTGCTTGCCTTAAGATGCTCAATATCGTGATCAATATTGCGCTCAACCTCCTCGTTTTTATTGTCTGTCCGAAGATCAACGATTCGCATCCGGAGTGGATCTCATGGTTCTACGACCCGGAATACATGGCCGGCTATGTGTTCGCCATCAACCTGATCACTTCGCTCGTCACCCTGCTGCTGCTCTTTAAGGAATGGATGCCTGGACAGCAGTTCAAGGCTTCGGATGGCACTCTCTATAAATTTAAATATGTGTGGGACGCGCCTTTGTTCCATCGCATGTTCAAGTACAGCTATCCGATCCTGATCCTCGGTATTGCCGGCATTCTCAACCAGACGCTCGACAAGATCATCTACAAGTTCCTCATCCCTGGTCAGGAAGGCGCTCAGCAGCTCGGCATCTATGGAGCCTGCTTCCGTATTGCCATGATCATGGCCATGTTTACACAGGCTTTCCGCTTTGCTTACGAGCCAATAATCTTCAATAAGTCGAAAGACAAGAAGAACGTAGTGAAGACGAATGCGCTGGGAATGAAGTACTTCATCATCGTCTCGCTGCTCGGATTCCTTGCCGTCATGGCTTGGATTGACATTCTCAAGGTCATCATCATACGCGACTCTGGTTATTGGGAAGGCCTCGTTGTCGTCCCGATCGTCATGGCGGCTGAGATCATGATGGGTATCTATTTCAACCTCTCGTTCTGGTATAAGCTCATTGACCAGACCCTCTGGGGAGCGCTCTTCTCGATCATCGGCTGTCTCGTGCTGGTGGCTATCAATGTGGTGTTTGTGCCACAGTATGGCTACGTGGCTTGTGCATGGGCCGGCTTGGCAGGCTACACCACCTGCATGCTCCTCTCCTATTTCGTCGGCCAACGCAAGAATCCGATCCCTTACGATCTCAAGAACATCGGTTTGTACACGCTCCTTGCCGTGGTACTCTACGCTGGTATGACGCAAATAACGAGTACAGGCGCCGTCTCGATCCTCGTCAAGACGTTGCTCGTACTCGTCTATATGGCATTTATGGTTTGGAAGGAGTATCTTCTGCCTAGAAAAAAGTAATATTTACCGAACTTTCAGAATTCTCTTTTGACCCCTTCCCGGCTCAATAACCACACCTTGTGCGGAAGACGCAGAAACTGGTTGGCCAAAAAGATTGTAGAATGGATGCTCCCCAGAAGCAGCTGACCCTCCGTCGGCTGCTTCTATTGTTATGTTCTCAATAGAGCTATACCCTTTGAGTTCCTGCGCCTTAGCCAAGGCAACGGCGAAGTCTGGCAATCCATAGCCGGTCTTTTCATTCGGATTAAGATAGTCAGAAGCCGACTCTCGGACCAACTGACGCAACTCATCAGGGGTCAGCTCAGGAACCGCACTCCAGAGCGAAGCGCAGAGACCTGCGATGAGAGGACTTGAGAAACTGGTACCCTGAGCCAGCTTTCGGATGCTAAAATTTTTGTCGTTCGGCAGAATGACGTAGCAATTGGTTCCACGAGCCGCAACATCTGGCTTGACGTAAGGTGAGAGCATGCCAACGCCCGAAAAAGTCGCAGCTTCTAACTGTGGCGTATAGGCTCCTACGGTCAGCACATCCTTTGCATCGGCTGGGAACTGGATTCTTTTCCAAGCCTTATTTCCTTCATTGCCAGCAGAATTGACTACGAGGATTCCTTTCTCACAGGCGATCCTGGCACCTCTTGACACAAAAACACAATCCTTTCCTATTTCGTCGGTGGTATGAGAAAGTATGTCGTTATCGAAATTACTATATGCCAGGGAAGAACTGATAATATCTATGCCGAGACTATCGACCATCTCTGCAGCAGCCACCCACATATCTTCTTCGAGTGCAATCTCGAATTCTGAGTTTTCTGTGCAGAAGAGCGCATATTCGGCTTCAATAGCAGTACCACAAACACCTTCTTTTTCCGGACATGCCATCATGCTCATGCATTGGATGCCATGAGTATCACGCGAATAGACTTCGTCCGGCTGAGTAGGATTATAGAGATCACAGGTATAAATCACCTTATCTTTCAGCGGGGGACATTCATTCAGTCGAAGAAAACCGCCATCAAAGACAGCGATAATCTTACCCTTTCCACGATATCCTGCCTTGTAAAGCGCATCGTATGCATTGACCTCACGAAGCGGAGTCGTGCAGTCTTCCTTTGTGGCAGACGGAGAAGTAGACTCCGTCATTCGAGAAATTGCACGCGATGGAGCAGACGCTTTTTCTTCGGGCATAGAAAGAGTCTCCACTTTCTGTATGAAAGGAAGAGACATCCACGTCGATTCTGGGATCTGTGTGCCATCCGCCTGCATCACAACAGCAGTATTCAGCCATCGCGAACGAGTCACGATAGTCAGTCCTGCCTTTCGCAACTGCTCCAGATAAGTGGGCGAAACGTCGTAGTCAGCCTCATCTGTCTCTATCTGCAGACGCAGGCGGTTCTCCTGCGCTCTCGCACTTAGCTCGACAGGCTGACTATCCGGCTTTCCATCCAGATAGACGCGATAGCGATAGACATTGGACAGAAGCGAAGATGTGGAAGCAAACAGAAGGACGATGGTTAGTATAATCCGCATTCTCATTTTTTATTGCTTCTCTATCAAGACGGTAGCGTATGCTGCAATACCTTCCTGACGGCCAGTGAATCCTAATTTTTCAGTCGTTGTCGCCTTAATACTGATATCATCGACATCGCACTGCATCACGCCGGCCAGACACTGCTTCATCTCCTCGATGTGAGGATTGAGCTTAGGCTTCTCGGCTGCCACGGTGATGTCGGCATTGCCAAGCTTATAGCCTTTGGTGGCAATTAGGGCCATCGTATCCTTGAGAAGGATCTTTGAGTCGATCCCCTTGAAATCATTGCTCGTATCTGGGAAGTGATAGCCGATGTCGCGCATATTGGCAGCACCAAGGAGTGCATCGCACAAGGCATGAATGAGCACATCGGCATCCGAATGGCCTAACAAACCCATCGTATGCTCCAGCTTGATACCACCTAACCAAAGTTCACGATCCTCAACAAGACGATGAACATCATATCCGAAACCTACACGAATCTTACTCATATTTTAATATATTATAAACTAAAGCCTACCGAGCCACACACATCTCAAAGCTATAGACCTGACGTTCCAATTCACTGAGGGGGATTCGGTTGAATTCCTCCAGAGAATCAGCAATCTGACACCAAGAACTGCATGTCTCGACATAAATCCGGCCCTCCTTATCAGCAAAGATGCGATAAAGCATTCCTTCGTTCAGCGTTGTGAGTCTTGCTTTTTTTATCAAGGTACAC
>JAZRVB010000167.1:0-15864 GCA_045598885.1 Bacteroidales bacterium | reverse complement strand
ACCCCACTTTCACTCGGTATCGAGACCCTCGGTGGCGTAATGACCAAGCTCATCGACGCTAACACCACCATCCCAACCAAGAAGTCAGAGGTATTCTCTACCGCAGCTGACAACCAGCCATCAGTACAGATCCATGTACTTCAGGGCGAGCGTCAGTTTGCTAAGGACAACAAGACCATCGGTATGTTCAACCTCGATGGCATCCCAATGGCTCCACGTGGCGTTCCTCAGATCGAGGTAACCTTCGACATCGACGCTAACGGTATCCTCAACGTATCTGCTAAGGATAAGGGCACCGGCAAGGAGCAGCACATCACCATCACCGCGTCATCAGGCCTCAGCAAGGAGGAGATCGAGCGTATGAAGGCCGAGGCTGCAGCTAACGAGGAGGCAGATAAGAAGGCTCGTGAGGAGGTCGATAAGATCAATGGCGCTGACTCTATGATCTTCCAGGTCGAGAAGCAGCTTCAGGAGAATGGCGACAAGATCCCAGCAGAGATGAAGTCTCAGATCGAGGGTATCGTTGCTAAGCTCAAGACCGCTAAGGATGCTAAGGATATCGCAGGTATCGATGCAGCTACCGCAGAGCTCCAGCAGATCATGGGTCAGGCAGCTCAGAACATGTATGGTCAGCCAGGAGCAGGCCAGCAGGGTCCTAACCCAGGCGCAGGTCAGCAGGGTGGCCAGCAGGCTGCGGAGGACGTCGATTTCGAAGAAGTGAAGTAATTTCGATAAGAATCGATAACAATTTAGTGCAAAAGAGCATGTAAGCCATTGGTTTACATGCTCTTCTTGTTTTTAAACATTTTGTTACTTATCGGTGTATAGTGCTTTTATTTCATAAATTTGTTGCAAATTTGTTGCAGGACTTAACGCGAGGGGTTGCGGGACTTATCAGTACTAAACCCTCTGAAAACCAATAATTAAACAAAATGAAAGAAACAGTAGTAAAACCTCGCAAGTGCGTGGAGTGCGGAACGTTATTTGTTGCACGTAGTACACTTGCCACAAATGCCCAGTATTGTTGCAAGCAATGCAGCAATAAGGCTGCTCATAGAAGGGCAAAGCTTCGAAAACGAGACTTACAACGTGAAATCCTTGCAAGTCAAGTAGATAACACTAAGGATTACATCTCAATACCTGAGGCGATAGCTAAATTCCAAGTGTCTCGATCGGCTCTATACCTTCAAATTGAACTGGGAAATATACCTTCTGTAAAAATTAGTGCCAGAAAATTAAGGGTTAAGCAGCAGGATATAGCAGACCGCTACCCTACCAGAACCGAGCAGAAGGTCTCGAAGCCACTACCACCGAAACCCAAACTGTATAGGTTGGAGCCAGAGGATTGCTACACCATTGGTCAGGTATGCGAGAAATACCATCTGAATGATGGCACTGTATATCGTATGATCCGTAAATTTCATATTCCATCCCGTCAATTCGGTAACTTTGTTTATGTACCAAAAGAAGACGTTGATGATTGTTTCACAAATAAAACTTTTAAATTATGATTAAAAAATTTCCAAACACCAAGGTAACGGTGAAGATTCGCAAGAGCAGAACAGCTAACACCTGGAATCTTTATCTCGAGATGTATCCAGTTTTCACACCTGGATCAGACAAGCCACAGCGCAAGTATGAAACTCTCAATCGTATTATCAGCACACCGATTTGGGACAAGTCACATCCTATGGGAGGTAAGGGCAAGGATGCCATATATAAGCCTCGCAGGGATAATGCCGGAATCATCCAATGCCGATCGACCTCTGATATCGACGCCTGTGTATATGCTGAGAACGTTCGAGCTGCCCGTCAGCATGAATATGACAATGCAGCTCTCTATGCAGAGTCGGATGAACGACAGGCACTTCAGAACGAACGTGACAAAGTTGACTTCGTTACATATTTTGACCAGCTTCGAAAAGAGCGTCACAAGAACGACTCCGACTCAATCCGTATCAACTGGAAGAGAGTTTATGAGCTTCTGAAGATCAAGGCCAATGGCAAACCTATTCCGATGAAGTCTATCACCGTGCGTTTTGTAGAACAGATGAAGCCGTTTTTCCTGAGCGCACCTCAAGGTGGAGGCAAGTCCGGCACTCTTTCTCAGAGTTCTGCATCTACATACTTTGCAATCTTCAAGGCTGGTGTCCGTCAAGCTTTCATCGACGAATACCTCACTACGGACATCGCAAGCAAGGTGAAGGGCATTCCTGCTGACAACAAGATCAGAGAATACCTTTCTTTAGAAGAGGTACAGAAGCTAGTAAAAACACCATGTTCAAAGCCTGTCCTAAAGCGTGCAGCCATCTTTAGTGTGTTTACAGGATTACGTCATTGCGATATACGCAAGATGAAGTGGAGTGAGATTGTCAACGTTGATGGCCAGTGGAAGCTTCATTTCAAGCAGCGTAAGACCAAGAATGTAGAATACATGCCTATCTCGGACCAGGCATACCAGATATGCGGAGAACCAGGAGATCCGAATCATCTTGTATTCTACGGTCTACAAGACACTCCATATAACACAAAAGCATTCAAGCAATGGATTACCGATGCAGGAATAAACCGAGATATCACATTCCACTGCATGAGACATACTTTTGCCACTCTGCAGCTCGCCAATGGCACAGATATCTATACTATCAGCAAGATGCTTGGTCACACCAAGGTCGAAACAACTCAGATCTATACTAAGGTTGTTGACCAGAAGAAGATTCAAGCAGCTAACACCATCAACCTTGAAGGACTTTCAGAACTCTGACGAAATCAAACTATCACAATTCGCTCCGCTGACGAAAATTCAGTGGAGCGAATTGTGTTTTATGTAGTTTTTCCTTTCATTATTGCGGTGATTATGGGGTGATATTTGGGGAATCTATGGAGATAGACGATGATTCAATAGAGACAGATAGTAGATTGTTATGTGTTTTTGCGTGGACTAAAGTCACCTCTTGCATCATCGGGATATCACCTATTACCTTTGCACCGTGATTCAGAAAAAGATCACGGAATATTACACATTATTAAATATAATAGGTATGAATGCTACTCACTGCACCCCAGCAATTATTATGAGTGACGGAACGGTTCCTTATTATGACGGATTACTGACCATCAAGGAACTTCACTCCTTGTCCTCGGCTCCATGTATGGAGGAAAAGATTAAGCAGGCCTCATTCCTGGCCATCTTCAGCGGACTCACATACGAGAAGATCCAGGAACTGACTTACGGACAACTGAGAAACCTCAGATTGCCCAAGTCTGTATTCAGACATTATGACAGGCAATCGCCTGATCATCATCTGGTATTCGAGAACCTGCCTGACAAGTCGTGGCTATCCGTATTTCTAAACCGTTGGAAGAAATCGGCCAGCATACGCCACAGATTGACTTTCCATGGTTTCTGTCATACCCACTTAAAACTTACGATGCAGGACATCGATCTGGACGAACTTTTCAAATCATTACATCTTGAAAGAATATGAACAACGTATCACACGACAACATGCCACAGGCTATCGAACACCTTATCGAGGTGGTTGAGAACATTCAGGAAACCGTACAGGTTATCTCTGCAAAAGGAACAAAGACAGATGAGGATGCCTGGTTCAATGTCACTCAGCTGAGCCAGTACCTCCCTGACCACCCAGCCAAACAGACAATCTATGAATGGGTGGGCCAGAAACTCATACCTTATCATAAAAAGACCAAACGACTTATGTTCCTAAAGTCAGAAATAGACGAATGGATCAAGTCGAGCCGTCGAAAGACAATGGTTGAACTGGAAAAGGAAGCTTTGGATCATATAGCATCTACAAAACGCAATTGACAAGGAACAGCTGACAGTACAACAGGAGCCATGCTTCTCTTTCTTTCCGGCTCCTATCCAGAACACGAAGCCATCAGGATGCGTGACAATCTCAGACATCGGTCACTACATTGCCAATGATCAGAAAGCAGAGGCAGTAACAGCAACATTAAGAGGAATCACCGCCACAGAGGATGCCCGAAAGTACAAAGCCGCGCATTTTGACTTCTGTACTTTCTCGGGAATCTTCTCTAAGCGTGAGGCAAGGAGTCTCATTGTACATTCAGGACTTCTGTGTCTCGACTTTGATCATATCGACAATCCGGAGGTACTGAAAGAGGAGCTGGTCTCAGATCCGCATTTCGTTACCCGAATGGCATTCATCAGTCCGTCTGGTAACGGTCTGAAATGGATCATTGATATGCCAATAAAAGGTATTACCCATGGAGAGTATTTTGCAGCAGTCACCAACTATCTCAAACAGAACTATGATGTTGAGACGGATCCATCAGGCAAAGATATTCCCAGAACATGTTTCCTGCCTCACGACCCAGATGTATATATTGATGCAGACATGTCACATCAAGCAGTAAAACCATTCTTTCCTACAGAATGGCAAGGAACGGAATTATCAGAAGAAGGGAGCATCACCGACGATATCGACTCCATTGTTCAGCAGCTAGTATCCTCAGGAAAGGATATTACTATCGACTACCCTACTTGGTGCAGCATTGGCTTTGCCCTGTGCGATGCCTTAGGTGAAAACGGACGAAACTACTTCCATGATGTCAGTAAGTTCTATCCTGGCTATAAGTGGGAAGAGTGCGAGGCTCAATACGACAAGTGCCTTGCTGGGAAAGGCTCAGGTATAACAATCAAGACCTTCTTCTTTCTGGCAGGAAAGGCTGGTTTTAAGGCAAGCCAAAAGAGCCGAACCTCAGAAACCGCAATAACCTTAAGAACCTCAAATAAGGTTTCTGCGGATTTTGCGGATTCTAAGGGTGATGGAAGCAAGACTATTGTAGTCCCTCCCTTGATTCCACTCACCCAACAAGTAAAATTGGATACCTTACCTGATCTTCTCGGCAAAGTTCTGAACTATGCTACAACTAGCGAAGAGGCGGACATCCTATTGCTCGGCTCTATCGTCACACTGTCCTCATGTCTTCCAAACATCTTTGGCAGATACGATAAAAGAAACTATCATGCCAACCTATATCTCTTCGTCACGGCTCCTGCATCAGCAGGAAAGGGAAGCATCACGCATTGCAAGAATCTGGTTAAGCCGATACACGACCGCAAACGAGAATCCTTTGCAAGAAAGATGAAAGCCTACAATGAAGAATGCCGGAGAAATGCGAAGAACAAAGATCAATCAGAAGACACAGCTCCAGAACCGCCAAAGCTGGAAGCATTGCTGATACCAGCCAACAGCGGAAGTACTGCATTATATCAGATGCTCAATGACAACGATGGACGAGGACTGATTTTTGAAACTGAGGGTGATGAACTTGCGCTTGCCATCCGTAATGATTTCTCGAACTATGTCGTTGGATTACGCAAGGCATTCCAGCATGAGAGTGTTTCCTATATGCGACGTCAGAATCAGGAATATGTCTCGATTGACGAACCGAAACTGACAGTCGTAATGACGGGAACACCACAGCAGGTAATCAATTTCATTCCGAATACAGAAGACGGATTGTTCAGCCGATTCATATTCTATTACCTAGAGCTTGACATCTGCTGGCATAATGTGTTCGATGACTGCAAGACCTCTCTCGACGATGCAATACTTGCTATAGGAAGTGAGTTCATAAAATTCTATGATAAGTTAGACAATCGAAAGACAAAAGTTCAGTTTTTCTTCGCACCTCATCAGATCGAGCATTTCAATGAATTCTTCGATAAGGCTCAGAATGAGTATTACTCCATTATCGGCATCTCGATACTGGCATCGGTGCGTAGAATGGGTCTCATCACATTTCGCATAGCAATGATCCTGACAGCACTACGTCACATGGAGAATGAAATCATTCCTACAAAGTTGATATGTGAAGACAAAGATTACTACAGTGCCATCGCTATTGCAAAAGTCGCACTACAGCATACTGCCTATATCCTACAGCGCTTTCCTCGGCTCCAACACCAGATCAATCAAAATGATGGAGGGCCTATAAAAGCAGAGAAACAGAAGCAGCTGTATTCGATACTTCCCTCCGAGTTCAACAAACAGACCTGGAACGAGTGTGCCAAGCAAGCTGGTATCAATGTAAAGACTGCGGAACGATACTTGCCTATCTGGTGCGAATCTGGAATCTTAATGAAAATCGAGATGAACCACTACAAGAAAGTACAGAATTTCCTACTGAAGAATCCCCTAGAAAATCCGTATGACAAGTTATAACATGAACAAAAGTAGAATCATTCAAAAAGAACTTGGGAGAGTAATTTTATATGGATGGTGTACATTGAAATACAACAATCTGGACGGCTCGTGATGAGTCGCCCCGATTTCGTCCTTGCCAAAATCGGAGGGAATTGTAGAGTGTAAAAATTATACTGTGTCAAAACAAGAAAGTAATATAAGCCATAAAACAGTTTGTATTACATACTCCTATTCTCGCAAAACCATATTTCAAATGGTTAATGAAATTAAAATAATATTAAATCTTCTATTATTATTTGGATACATGTAAAGTTTACTTTACTTTTGCACAACCAAACTATACAAATTATGGAAAAGAAACAGTTGTTATTGCCTTATACCTGCCAGAAATTAGGCTGGTGGATGATGGGTACCTCCTTGATAGGCTATGGTATCTTTGGCCTCTTCGAAATTGTTGGCCATTTTCTTGACTGGGGGCCTACAGAGATACCTCAGGTTGCATCTCATATTATGGTTTTCCTTGTTACGTGCTTACCATTCTTAGGTTTGACCTTAATTTGCCTCTCTCAAGAAAAGGATGAGGACGAATATATACAGAGTTTAAGATCAAGAACTCTGTTTTTCGTGGTAGCTTATGCTTTCGTTATCCAGATGATCAGTATTTCTCTCGATCAATTTTTGATAGCCTATGTTTCTCCTGATAGTTTTGGACAACTAAAAAGTATCATTCACTATTGTACAAATATCCCTTTGATGGCAGTGTTATATCTTGTGGTTTTCAAGGGGACTTTGTTTGTTAATTATCTAAGGAGCAAAAACGATGAACAATAATATCAGAGTAGAGCGTGCTATCAAGCGTATCTCGCAGGCAGAACTGGCAGATGCCGTAGGGGTCAGCAGACAGACTATTTTTGCGGTAGAGAACAATAAATTCATTCCGAGCACAGAACTGGCATTAAAACTGTCTGCTTATTTTGGGAAGACAGTAAACGAATTATTTTGGCTTTAATTTTCTAGAATATGAAAAAAAAATCATTATATCTGTTTTTTGTGGTTATCGCATTTTTGAGTAATATGTCAATTGTAAAGGCTCAAGATGAAATCCGTACCGACAGCATACCAGAAGTCACAGTAACTGCGGAACTTGTGAAACATACCGCAGATGGTGACCAATATCTTATCACTGACCAGATGAGATCCATGGGGATAAACACATATGAGCTTCTCGCACACATTCCAGGAGTACAACTTAATAGAGCGTCCAACCAGATTCTTATCAATAACAAAAGTAATATCTTGATACTTGTTAATGGTCGCCCTCAGAGCAAAGATTTTATAATGTCCTTACCTCCAGAAACCATTAAACAGGTAAAGGTGATCCATAATCCCAAAGGCCGTTACTCTTCAGAGGGGTATGACGCTGTGATTGAGATTATTTCAAGAAAGGCGGACGGATGGGATATCAATCTGTCCAATATGATGATTGCAAATCCGTCCAAGAATAATGGATCGGATCATGTGCTCATGGAACAGCCGGCATTCAATATAGCCTATACCCATAATAAAATAAGTATTTATGGTTCTGCAGTTTATGGAAAATCCAAGTGGAACACTCCTGTTGAAAATGAACTGAGCATACATCCGACATCAGGTAATGATATTTCGACCGTCTCAGGCATTGAAGGATATGGGTATAATGGAAGAGCTGTAATTGCAGGTTTGAATTATAATGTCTCTTCTAAGCATGTTCTATCTTTCGATTATGACTTCCTGCATGAAAACGATGCAATTGCCAATGCAATGAAAGGCCACAACTTAAGTTATTCCCAGACTGATAAAACCTGCCGCATTTCCAATACATATACATTGTATTACAAAGGTCAGATTGGAGATAAACTTAACATCTATTCTGATTTTTCTTTTAACAACTACAAAAACAAGTATACAAATCAGTATTCAGACCTGCTTAACGATTATTCAACGATCAATACAGAGAAAAGAGACGCCATAGACTTTACTGCAGATCTGAAATGGTCTTTGGCAGATAACCTCGAAATGAAATTTGGTGCACTTGTCCATGACCGCAGATTTAAAACTGAAGGAGAGCATTTCGACTACCACAGGACACAAAGCCGTGCTTGGAGCTATCTTGTATATAATCCGACACAACAATGGTCTATTGAAGCAGGTCTAGCAATAGACAATAATGTAATCACTTATTCGGACAACAAGAGAACTGAATCTCAGATCCTGCCGTCTTTACAGGTAAGCTATATACCTGTCGAAGATATAACATTGAAGGCATCCTATACATCTGATGCCATCTACCCTAATCTTAAGCAGCTCAGCACAATCCGTTCTGTTATCTACCCTAATGTATATCATTGTGGAAATCCTGATATAAAGAATGCGACTAAGCATAAGATGTCAATAGAAATAAATGTGTTTGACATGTTTAATTTTGCTCCATCATTTACTATCAATGACCATGCAATAACATCACTTGTTTTCGGCACCGGCAACGAGTTCGAAATGACTTATCGCAATGCTGATATAAAGGAGCTTCTTTTGCCACTAAACATAGATTTTCCACTTTCAGAACGTATTTTCTGCTCTCTCAGTGCGGGCTATTATAAATCTATTGGAAAATATCAGGACATGCAGAAGAACTATGATGGATTCTATTACAACGCCGACGTTGTATACCAAGGAAAATTCGCGAATCTAAATGCAAGCTATTATCATAGTATTCAAAAGGAATCTCTCATACAAGGATATAACGAGACAGGATTAGACAGTTGGATGCTCGCCGCCAATAAACAATGGAATAAGAACCTCTCCACAGCAGTTTGTTGGTTCTTGCCATTTGATTTCGGTATTAAGTCTTCAACATCTAAATCTATCCAGACAAATGATTTCTATTTGGGAGAAACCAAAAGTTTGAAACCATACCGTAACATGTTCAACATACAAATTGTGTATCGTTTCCAAAGTGGCAAGAGTAGAACCTATAAGAAGCAAAATGAAATAGAGACCGAAAGTCGTATCTCCGGAGGTATGGCAGAATTCTAATTATATAGTATTGGTTAATGAGCCGCACAGTACTTATAGTATTGCTCTTTTCTTCACACTTGCTTTTAGCCCAAACTATAGAGCATAGAGTCTTGCCTGTTTGCGAAGATTCCATTAAAAAAGACTCTTGTGCCCGAATAGAGAAACCGAAGGAGCAAGAAATAATATTAAACCAGAACTTTATGGATGCATTAGATAAAACCTTTTCATTGGAACCCGTTGAAGCACCCATCTATAGACGTAATGATGGACTTACAATCGAGCAACTACATGAATGGGTAGGTCCAAATGATTCGCTTACGCCAAATATGAATGCAAAGTCAGACTCCCTGTGCCTTGCTTTGAAGTTGCTTTTTGGAAAAACGATTTCATCAAATGACTGGATGCGAAAAGAAGTATATATCCCAGGCATGAAGGAAATAAAGAATTCCCAAAACCAAAGATCTCTTGCTTCGTTCGATTTCGGCATGACGATGGGTCAATTACTCCTTCCCAGGGAGCGTCGCTTAAAAAAGCTACGTCGTCTGGCTGGAAACATTTGCCATGAAATGGACTATATTTACCCTATTTTTCCAGAAGAACTACAAATTAAAGAGCGTGATACAACAGAAAGCTACATCATCAATCGGCTTATCCTTGAAGTTATGCCTGTGAGTGATTTCTCGTCTCGTCTTCCCTCCGAACATTTCTGTTATCATGACTCAGGATCTCACGTTGTTGATTCTACAACGACATCTTCACAATATATGATTGTCAGAGAGGGAAACTGCAAACAATGGAATTATATCTCTACGGACCATATTAAAGGTTTTACTTGCGATTCTACATACAACTACGTTCTTTTAGTTCGAAAATACGTACCTCGCCACACTCAGATAGGCTTCAACCATTGCAACTATGAACTAATAAAAGTAATCAATAAAAGAAAATATCAGGGCAGACGGCATCTGCCCTGACACTTAGTTATGGATTCTTGAGATGTAATGAAGAGGTACCAGAATAGCTATTGTAAAATAGTATTTGTGGGTTATTATCGTTCATGCCTGATAAATTTACTATTCAAGTTAGATGTATAATGTTTTATACAAATACATAGAACGCTCGTATTAATTATATCAATCCCAAGAAATAAACTCGCGAGATTATTTTGATAGCTTAATGTTATGTTACAACGATTTCCATACAAAAACGTCGCAAAATTTGCGTTATTTCAAGGATTTTCTTGGTGATTCGACATTATTTTAGTAATTTTGTCGCAGAATTTGCAACGAAACACGTTGCATAATGTCGCATAAAGATATTGACTATGTATATTCACGAAAGAGATAATTGGACAAACTTCAGGTGGGACGAATCACAGGTATCGCTTCTTCTGGAGGTAGTATGCCGAAAGCAGGGATTGCTTTATGGAAGGTTGAGTTCGCTTGGCTTTGACAGCAAATTGCGAGCAATGGCTGAGAACTTGACTCACGATGTGGTGTACTCATCGGAGATTGAGGGCATACGCCTGAATGTGGATCAGGTCCGTTCGTCCATTGCCAGAAAACTGGGAATTGAGAACGTGAAATATACTGCACCTTCGCACTATGTTGACTCGGTCGTTGGTGTGATGCTCGAAGTAATACAGCATTATGACCAAGTTCTCAGTAAAGAGAAACTATGTGCATGGCAAGCAGCATTCTTTCCTGCTGGCTACAGTGAAGGTAGTCAGATTGAGGTCGGTCAGTATCGTACTAACGAGGAGCATATCATCAGCGGAATGTTCGGACGTGAGAAGGTACACTATATAGCTCCATCACCTGAGCGAGTAGAAGAGGAAATGCAGAAATTCCTCTCATGGTTCGATGCAGACGAACCTGTAAGCAGCATTATCCGTTCCGCCATTGCCCATTTCTGGTTCGTGAGCATTCACCCTTTCGAGGACGGCAATGGCAGATTGGCACGTATTCTTTCCGATATGCTGCTGGCAAGAGGAGAAAAGAGTGAGTTCCGCTTCTACAATGTTTCATCGCAGATAAACAAAGATAAGAATCACTACTATGACATCCTGGAGCGAATGCAGCATGGTAATGGTGACATTACCGAATGGATGGTGTGGTACATGCAGAAGTTGGCAGAAGCTCTTGATGAAGCAGAAACCATCGTCACTACTATTCTTAACAAAAGCTTCTTCTGGCAGAAAGCATCGTCAATACCGATGACGGAGCGACAAACACAGATGCTCAATCTTTTCCTCGATGGTTACGAGTCAAAGATCACATCAAAGACTTGGGCAACATTGGCAAAGTGCTCCAAAGACACAGCCATACGCGATATCCAAGATCTATTGGACAAGAACATCTTGGTGGAGGACATCCCGGGAGCAAAACGACCAAGCTACTCCATCGTGTATGATGCAGAAGACCTTACCCAGTTCTTTACTGAGGTGAACATCTTTGAAGAGAACGGAGTTCGCTATCTCAAAGCATTGTTCAAAGGTCGGAAGCCTGTAATCGAAAGAATTCTAAAGCTCGACGCAGAGAGATTCGAGAAAGGAGATCTTCCTCTATCAAATCTTCTCAATAAGTACTGCTCATATATAGTCGTAAGCAATTAAACTGTATCTGGCAATGGTAAAGTTCTTTTTTATAGTTCAGAACCATAAAACAAAATAGTTATGAAACTCATTCAATTTTTAGCAGCAGTTACTTTTGTAGTTTTGTGTGCATTGTTTTCATCATGTGAGAAAGAAGAGTCGTCATGTGAGAACGAAGAGAATGCTTCTGCGTATCATTTTGCAACTTGGTATGGTACCTATCCATCCAAGATGTTGAACAATGACACCAAGGAGATGGAGGATTGTACTTCGTGTATCTTTCTGCAGTTCTGCCATTCCGGCATTGAATGCATTGTTGATAAAGGTATTGTGGGGCTACTTGGCATCAACAGGAGTATCTATGATGTCAAGTGGTTCTCAAAAGAGAAGTTCACTTTGTGCAAGACACAGAGTGGGCAGACCATCCAGTATTACAGCGGAACCATCAATGGCAGTAAGATGTCATTTGAGTTCCTGAGCTGTGACAAGATTGAAAGGACTATTGAATTGGAGAAGATAATTTATGAGTAATATTAAGAATTATTCAAGATCGTGAAACTTACCAAACAATGCAGCTAATGAGCTAATTCTCCGATTTGAAAGTGCTGATGAAACAGAAATGACTTGTCAAGGCATCACTGTCAGCAACATTGTTACCTACAAAAGAATAAAATAGACACCCAAATATTACTAAAATAAGGAATATGAAAAAACAGATATTATTTGCAGTTGCTGCTTTACTTTCACTCTCTGGTATGGCACAAGAACCAGCCAAGTATCGCATCACATACGATTGTGATGCACAAATCGTTACTGGTAAGTCTAACACTTACAGATGGACGCTTGATATAGGTGAGAATGCAGCGGTGTTCTACAATGCCAACTCTCGTGCTTATATCCGTGAACTGGCTGAAGTAAAGGCTAATGGCGATGCAACTGCTTTGATTGATCAGTTACCTGTTATTTCAGAAAAATATCCAAACAAGAATGATCTTCAAATTGTGGTAGGTACTCCAGAAAGAGGTAAATACACATATTACAAGCGAGTGCTCAATTCTGGTTTGAAGTACGAAGAGGATCTTCCTCAGATTGAATGGCAACTGACAGACAGTATGAAAACAATTTGCGAATATAATTGTCAACAGGCTATCGGTTATGTGTACGGTCGCACATGGACGGTGTGGTATTCTATCGAACTGCCTTTAAGTTATGGCCCTTATGTTTTCAACGGGTTGCCAGGTTTGATAATGGCTGCAAAAGACTCAGATGATTTGTTCGATTTTGTTGCTGTCGGTGTAGAGAATGCGCCCAATAACACTATGATTTCTGTATATGATGAAGACGGTCATCAAAAGTGTACACGCAAGCGTTTCCTTGAAATGCGTACTGAATCAGAAGGTATTAGCCAAGACCAACTTGTTGACCGTATATTGAATCAAACATCTCCTGATGCAAAGGTGGTGGTATACTCAATACAAGGTGTTGACGCAAAAGCATTATCAAAAGTTGAAATTCCAAGATACAACCATTTAGATAAAGAATGAGACAACTCTTTCTGATATTGTTTCTTTTCACTCATGCAATTGTCTTTGCCCAAACCTACACAGGCAAGGTGAAGGGAAAGGATGGAGAGCCTTTGGTTGGTGCTTCTGTCGTAGTTTCAGCAGAAGCAGGCTCTACCATTGCCTATTGTATCACAAGTGATAAGGGAACTTACAAACTGACTATACCAGAGGGAAAAAAACCGAAGAGCGTTGTGGTCAGTTACATGGGGTATCAGAAGAATACTTTACCTTTCTCAGAACTGAAGGACGGAATGACCATCCTAATGACAGAGGGAGGCTTCCAACTTAAAGAGGTGAAAGTGAAGGCAGAACGCATACAAAGCACTGGCGACACATTGACTTATTCCGTTGCGGGTTTCAAGCAAGGACAAGATCGAAGCATTGCAGATGTGATAGCCAAGATGCCTGGACTTGAAGTGAAAGCTGATGGCTCGGTGGAATACCAAGGCAAGCCAATCAATAAGTTCTACATTGAGGGACTTGACTTGATGGGAACCCAGTATGGTATTGCCAACAATAACATATCTGCTGACAAAGTACAGAGTGTGCAAGTGATGGAGAATCATCAGTCGGTGAAGTCATTGCGTGGTGTATCGTTTAGCGAACAGGCAGCACTCAACCTTGTTCTGAAGAAGGATGCCAAAGCCGTTTGGACAGGTTCTGCTGACCTTGGTCTTGGCTATGGCGATGACCTACTATACGACTGTCGATTGATGGGAATGCGCTTCAACAAGATATTCCAGACGTTGGTGATGTACAAGAACAACGACATCGGCAAGCGTCTTGACAACGAAGTGCTTGACCTTGCGGCTCTGCTCAAAGGAAGGACAGATACGGAATCAGGCATACTGTCGATGATGAGTGTCGGAGCTCCTGACCTTGCCGAAGACCGCTATACGTTCAACCACAGCCACCTCGTTGCTGGCAACTGGCTTTGGAAGACAGGAAAGGACTCCGAACTCCGTCTGCAAGGCAATGGTTTTATTGATAAGACCGATATGCAAAGCTATCGCTCATCAACTTACCTTACCATTGCCGACCTTCCTGTTATCATCGAGGAGCAGGATGTCACCAACACCAGAAGTGAATGGAAGGGAGAAGCAAATTATCAGTATAACGGTAATAAGACCTACATCAAGAATAATCTCCGCGGTTACATGGATTTCAACAAAAGCATTGGCTCCATGCTCTACAATGACCAGCGGACAAAGATGATGGTTAAGCCTCACAAACGTTCACTGACAGAGGATTTCCAGTTGTCTCATACCACATCAAAGGGAAATGTGTATAAGGTAAACAGCTATTGGGCATACAATTACCTCCCTGGGCAGTTGCTTACCATAGGTGGTTTGACCGAGTTGCTGAACCTTGGCTTCTTCACGACACAGAATGATGCTGCCTTTAAGTACAAAATAGGCAAGCATTATTTAAACAATGTATTAGGCATCGACTATGAACACCAGAACATAGGCGTTGCACTGGAAGATAATGCAAAGCAATCAAGTGCTTACGAGCTGCTGAGAACCTATTGGACACCATCCATGTCATTTCTCTTTGGCAAGCATCGTCTTGATGTAGAAACAAAACTCAGCTATGCGCATCAGTCATACAAGCAGTCAAAGAGCAATCACTTTTGGTTGGATCCAACCTTGCGCTGGAACTGGAAGCCGACAGCAGTTTCTGAGTTCTCTGCCAATGTAAGCTATAGCAATACACTCCTGAAAGGAATGTCTATTTACGACACGCCAATCTTCACCAATTACAGAACTGTCAAGATAAACCGAGGTAAGACAGAGGTGCAGCACACGCTCCTTACAACTGTCGGATATAAGTATTCCAATCCAGTTGCAGGAGTGTTCCTCAACATCCGTCCTATGTTCAATCGTACTTCAGGCAATATCCTTTATCAGAGCAACTTGAAGAACAATATCTATTCTATGTCTGCTACCGACAAGGAATACGATATACAGACGCTTGGCTTGTCTGGTCGTATCAGCAAGACATTCAGTTGGGCAAAGACTCTGATAGCTTTAGGTGCATCGCATAACGTAACAGATTACAGCCTTCTGGTCTCTGACGTGGTCAATGATGCCCGAATGAACAATACAAATGTTGGTTTCGACTACTCTCTACGTCCATTGCGCCAACTATCTATTGAGGGCAAATCGAACGTGAATATCTACAAACAACAGAACCTGACGCACCCTGAATTGTCATCTGGCAGCACCACCGACTGGCAGCACTATCTCAACCTGCACATCTTCCCTGCCGAGAAATGGATGTTGTCAGTAAAGAACGAACTGTTCCACACCAACGAAGAAGCCCTCGCCACCGGCCGCACCCTCGCCAAAGAAGAAGGCCTCCTCGTGGGCATCAGTTCCGGCGCAGCAGCATACGCTGCTTCGGTCATCGCTCAGCGTCCTGAGTTCGCTGGCAAGAACATCGTCGTCCT
>JAZRVB010000166.1:0-21250 GCA_045598885.1 Bacteroidales bacterium | reverse complement strand
GAGTGCACGGGCGGTCATACCGTCGAAGAAATCGAACACAGCACCTGCGAGGATGAATAATGAAGCATAACCTACCTCGCCCTGTATGCCATAGAAGATGGCCATACATCCGCAAAGCAGGTTACAGCAGGTGATGATATTGGGAATATTGATCAATTTCATTGAACTACAAACGTAATTCTAATTACGAATTACAAATTACGAATTACTTCAATTTGGCAATCGTGGTGATATTGCCCTTAACAGCCTGCTTCATCTTGACGCAGATCTCAGCGTCGAGAGGCAGGAATACGTCGATGCGTGAACCGAACTTGATGAATCCGAGCTCGCCATTAACCTCACTCTTGTCGCCAGCCTTGAGGTAGGTGACGATACGACGGGCAACGGCACCGGCTACCTGGCGCATCATGATGATAGGGCCTGCATCGCTCTTGATGACGATGGTAGAGCGTTCGTTCTCGGTGCTCGACTTAGGCAGGTTAGCCTTCTTGAAGCGGCCGTCCTCATGCTCGCTCTTCATGACAATGCCGTTGAGCGGACACCACTGGGCATGGACATTGAAGACGGACATGAAAATACTGATCTGAATTCGCTTGTCTTTGAAGTAATCTGGCTCGAAGACTTCCTCAATAGTGACAATGGTGCCATCGCTTGGCGCAATGACATCGTGCAGCTCATCACCTTTGAAAGTACGCTCTGGATAGCGGAAGAAATTGACTACGATGAGGAACATGATAGTCAATGGAACTAAGATGGCAAACCAAAGCCATGTAGGAGCCAAATCCTGATATACGTATAAAGTAACTGCAACAAGAAGAATGAATGCCAGGAACGTAGCTATCGTTGTGGCGCCTTCTTTGTGCATTTTCTTATTTTTCATATATAAAATTAAGCGAATTCGATTAAATAATGGTGCAAAAGTACGAAATTTTACCGAAACTTCCAAATTATTTGGGAAAAAATTGTATCTTTGCGCCGTGTTTGGGCTATTCAGTCCTTACTTCTTATGCGAAATTGACCCAATTTAGAACAAGAATGAGAAGAAATAATAATAACAATCATCGCAAGCCAAAGCCTGATTATATCGAGTCGTACATCATTGACGAACCTTGCCAGTTGCTGCCTTTCATGCTGCAGGCGCTGGCGCCTCGTAGCCGCTCGGAAATCAAGTCTTATCTGGTGCATAGCCAGGTGCAGCACAATGGTCAGACAACGACTCAGTTTGACGAGCAGCTGCAGCATGGCGATGAGGTGGTGATCAACTTTTCGCGACCATTCGCGTCTTTGAACAACCGCATGGTTAAGCTCATGTATGAGGATCCGGATCTGATCGTCATCGAGAAGCAGTCGGGATTGCTGACCGTGCCAACGGGACCTGCCCGACGCGAGAAGACGGCGCAGAAGATCGTCGACGAATATGTCTATGCACAGGACGGCCGAAGCCATGCATACGTCTGCCACCGATTGGATCAGTTTACCAGCGGCATCCTGATCTTTGCCAAGAACAGTCAGGTGCAGCAGATGATGCGCGACTCATGGTCGACCTATGTCGTGGAGCGCCGCTATCTGGCCGTCTGCGAGGGTGTTCCGGCTCAGGAAGAGGGTGAGGTGCGCAGCTATCTGGCAGAAAATTCGGCCATGAAGGTGTATAGTACCGACGATCCGACCAAGGGTAAGCTCTCGGTGACTCGCTATAAGGTGCTCAAGACCGCGGGAGACTACAGTCAGGTGGATATCCAGATCCTGACGGGACGCAAGAACCAGATCCGTGTGCACATGAGCGACCTGGGTTGCCCGATCGCTGGCGATAAGAAATATGGTGCGCTGAGCAATCCTTGCGGACGACTGATGCTGCACAACTATGTGCTGCAGTTCATCCATCCGGTGACACGAGAGAATCTGCGATTCGAATTGCCAATCCCTAAGAATTTTCAGTTTTAAATGAAAACCCCTTCGTTAGGAATATCCCTCATCCCCGTCATCCTGCTGATCGGTCTTCTGAGTATCAGTGTGACCATCTACGGCGACGAGATGCTCTCAGGCCCTTCGCAGCTGGTATTGGCCATCTCTACGGCCGTGGCTGTCGGCATTGCCATGTTCTGCTACGGTCAGAAATGGGAGGATCTGGAGCAGGCCATGGTCCATAGCATCAGCCGCACGATGCCGGCCAATCTGATCCTGCTGATGGTGGGTGGCTTGTGTGGCACGTGGATGCACGCCGGCATCATCCCGACCATGATCTATTATGGCCTGGACGTCATCTCGGCGCGCTGGCTGCTGATTACCGCCTGTCTCCTCTGCTCGTTGGTCAGCCTTTGCATCGGTTCGTCATGGACGACCATCGCGACGATCGGCATTGGCCTCATGGGTGTCGGACGAACCTTAGGTATCGATGACTGGTGGGTGGCAGGTGCTATCATCAGTGGCGCGTATTTCGGTGATAAGATGTCTCCGTTGAGCGAGACGACCAATCTGGCATCATCGACCGCCGGCGTTCCTTTGTTCACGCATATCCGTAACATGCTCTTTACGACGGTGCCGAGCGTCATCATCTCGCTGCTGATCTATCTGGTAGTGGGTATCATGGGCGATGCAACTGATGGCGGAGGAGACGCGATGGTAGCCGCCGCGGAGGTGCAGCAGCATCTGGATGAGAGCTTCCTGATCACGCCTTGGCTATTGCTCATCCCTGTAGGCGTATTCTATCTGATCTATAAGGGATTGTCGGCTACGGTGGTGTTGTTTATCGGTATGCTGGTGGGTGCGATCATCGTAGGTTTCAGAGATGGGTTTGAGTTCGCAATGAGTAGCGCTTTCGGTCCTGTAAGTAGCGAGAGTGGCTACGAAGTCATCGACTCGCTCACCGGCACCCGTGGTATGGCGGGTATGCTCAATACCATCTGGCTCATCCTGATGTCGATGTGCTTCGGTGGTGTGATGGAGCACTCGGGTATGCTGTCTCGTATCACTAGTCAGTTGCTCAAGATCATGGTGGGTCGCGTCAGCACCGTATTGACCACCTGCTTGAGTTGTCTCTTTATCAATGTCAGCACGGGCGATCAGAGCCTTGCCATCATCCTGCCAAGTAAGATGTATGGAGAAGCATATAAGCGACTCAATCTGCCGAAGAAACTGCTGAGCCGTACGCTGGAGGATAGCGGTACGGTGACGTCGGTGCTCATCCCATGGAACTCGTGTGGTATGACTCAGTCGACCGTCCTCGGCGTGGCAACGCTGGCTTACGCGCCATTCGCCTTCTTCTGCTGGATAAGTCCGATCATGACGGTGCTGGTTGCGGCGATCACAGGAAAAAAAAATAAAAGCAAATGAAACAACTGTTTCGCGAATATTGGCCCTATCTGCTGGCACTGTTGCCTGCATTGCTCCTGCGAGATTTCTCGCCGGCCACTGAGTTGCGTTACGTCAGTTGTGCTACGGAGACGCTGCAGGAGGGTAACTTCTTCTGTTTGACCTATCAGGATAACCTTTTCTATGAGGTGATGCCATTCTATATCTGGATCCTGGCAGCGCTCAAGTGGATCTTCGGCCATCACTTCATGGTCACCATCGGATTATTCTCCTTCCTGCCGGCTATTGGCATCCTGTGGGTGATGAACCGATGGGTGGAGCGTTTCGATACGAAGAGCCTTCGTCTTTGCGATGGCAGTCAGAGCCGTACGCTGGCGTCGTTCATGCTCTTTACGTGTGGCATGCAGTGTGCGATGGCATTCTTTGTGAGCCCGAGCATGCTGTTCTCCTTCTTTATCGTCTGCGCGCTCTATACCTTCTGGCGCATCATCAGTGAGTCAGGTGCGTATGGCAATCCTTCGCCTGACCGAAAGATACGCCATAAGTTGCAGTGGCAGTTCGGCTTCTATGTTTTTATGGCCATCTTTACCAAGGGATTGATGGGCTTTACCATTCCGTTTGTCAGCACGACGCTCTTCCTGCTGCTGAGCGGCAAGCGTCGCTATTGGGGACGTGTGTGGAACTGGCGAGCGTTCCTCCTGCTCATAGTCCTCTGTGCGGGTTGGATTTACGGAACCTACCTCGAAGGCGGTATTCTGGCCGTCGATCAGCTATTCCTGCAGCGTCCGTTGTATGAAGGCTTCTTCACCGACTATCATGACCAGCCTTGGTACTACTATCTTGTCTCACTCTGGCTCGATACGATTCCTTGGGGACCTGTCTGCTTCGTCGTCCTCATCGCATCGCTCATTAAGCGTTTGCGTGGCGGTGATTTCTCCTGGAAGAAGCCTTTCGAATCCTCTTTGCAGAACTTCTTTGTCTGCACCTTCCTCGTGGCATTGTTCTTCTATTCGATGATCCGTTATAAGCTCGACGTCAATATGTTGCCAGCTTATCCTTTCCTTGTCTATGCAGGAGTGATGCAGCTCGGTCAATGGAAGTGGCCCTTGCGCTGGAACTGGCCGATCATCTGGGGTTGTCGCATCGTATTGCTCGTGATTTTCATTGCCGGATGCTTCACGCCTTGGCTCAATATCAATACGGGTTGCTATGGCCGCGTGTGCTACCATGCCAACCGCTTCGAACGTGAATTGAATACGCAGGATGTGTATGTCTATAAGTTGCGAAGAGCATCGGGTATGGATACTTATCTCTATCATGATCCGATCGACGCAACGCCTGAGGATGTTGCTGCCGGACGTCTGGAGAATACATTGCTCATCATGAAGGAATATCGTCTTGGCAGTTTCTATGAGCAGTTGGATAAGCTTGGTGTGCCAAAGGAGAAGCAAGGTAAGGTGATCGATGAGCTCGGCGCTTATGTCATTCTGCACTACGAATAAATAATAATAATGTCCCCTTATGAAAAAGATTTCTTTCCTTTCGCTGCTTGCATTGATCTGCATGTCAGCATGTACTTCTTTCTCAAGGGGTGATGTAATCTTTTATAATAATTCGGTATTTGTGCAGAAGTCAGAGGAAGCGGAAAAGGAGAAGAAAGCCAAAATAGGGATTCTCCAAGCTGCTCAAGAATGAGTTCTAACAGCAGAAGCCAGCTACCAATACGGAGCCCAAGCCGAGTGCGAAGATCAACAATAGTCCAAACGTAAGGACGACTATGAACTGGAGATGGAAGAGCTGTAGGTCAATTCCTCTGATCCAAATTTCGACATCTCCAAGGCAAGACTTTACAAGACCCACGATGTGGTACGCTACTTTATGATACTGATGAAATTCAAGAAGGTCATCTATCATTGTCCCATCTACAGACAGGACGGCATCATCATGGAGGGCAGGGCTCCGATAGCACCCCTACAGAACTCCCTCTTCATCGGCTCCTTCATCGCTGGCATTGTTTAGTTGCACTACATATACAAAATGCCGGTGGAGAAAATCATCCATCTCTTTCGAGATTAAGTCCGAAGCTAATCCATTTGACCTTGATTTGGATGAATACTTTGAGTAACGACGCGAATGGAAGTGTCGCCGCCGCCAGCGGAAAGGGTAGACGAAAGCCGCCTAATCCATTCTGAACCGTTCAGTCTAAATAGAGGCTGGATTTTGAATTATTCGAGCCGTATGCGGTAAAATTCGCACGTACGGTTCTTATTTGGGAAAACCGGGGAACCCCCGCCGACCTACAACACTCTATAACTCACTTTTTGCGTAAAAGTATAACAACAAATATATGATTAAGAAAAGTATTCTGATAGTTTTCCTGTGCTGCATGTTGCCAATCCTCCATGTGCATGCTCAGATGACAGACGAACAAATTGTGGACTATGTCAAGACCGCTTATAAAGGTGGTGCCAGTAGGGAGGAGATAGCGAGTGATTTGCTACAGAAAGGGGTAACACCTGATCAGTTGCAGCGGATGCAGCGGATGCAGAGCGCATCTGCCACCGTCCGTCAGCCGCAGGGTCAAGATGTCAATCGACTGCGCACTTCCAACGGTCAGCAAGAACGAGCTTCTTCGGACGAGGCAAAATATGTTGATGGCAAGAAGATCTTCGGTCACGACATCTTTTACTCTGACAAACTGACATTCCAGTCCAATATCAATATTCCAGCCCCTCAATCCTATCTCCTCGGACCAGGAGACGAGGTGATTCTCGACATCTATGGCTCTTCCCAAGTCACCAACACCATAAAGGTGGCTCCTGACGGAAGTGTCGCGATCCCCGACGAAAAGCCCGTCTATGTGGCAGGACTCACGCTGGAACAGGCGCAGTCAAAGATCCGCAGTGCGATCGGGTCCAGCTATATTGAGTCAACCATCAAGGTGTCGCTGGGTCAGACCCGAACCATTCTTGTCAACGTGATGGGCGAGGTCGCTACTCCCGGCACCTATTCTCTCTCTGCGTTTTCCACAGTCTTCCATGCACTCTATCTCGCCGGTGGAGTCAACGACATAGGCACGCTGCGCGACATCAAGGTCAGCCGCAAGGGTCGGATAGTGACGACGGTCGACGTGTACGAGTTCATCCTCAACGGTCGTCTGCCGGGCAACATCATGCTTTTGGATGACGATGTCATCATTGTAGGCACTTACGAGTCGCTCGTGAAGATTGAAGGGAATGTGAAGCGCCCCATGTATTATGAGATGAAGAAGTCTGAATCCATGCAGACCCTTCTGCAGTATGCCGGCGGATTCACCGGTGATGCCTACAAGGAGAAGATTCGCGTAGAACGCAGGAGCAACGAGGGGCTCACCGTCCACAACGTTGGGGAGTGGGACTTTGGTACCTTCCATAATGAAGATGAAGACGTAGTCGTCGTGTCGCCCATCATTGAGAGATACAAGAACATGGTGAAGATCAGCGGTGCGGTGTTCCGTCCTGGCATTTACAAACTTGACGAGAAGTGCAACACCGTGCTTGCCGCCATCGAGCAGGCCGGTGGTCTACTTGAGCAGGCTGTCACCTCCAGGGCAGTGCTTCTCCGTTTGAAGGAAGACAGAACCTTTACCACACAAAGCGTCCTGCTTCAGGACATACTTGAAGGCAGGAAGCAGGACATCATCTTGCGCAATGAGGACGAGTTGTTCATCTCCTCCTACACCCAACTGGCCAACACCCGCAAGATGTCCATCTACGGCGAGGTGATGACTCCTGGCATCTATAACTATTCAGAGAATACCACCATCGGTGACCTCATCACCATGGCCGGCGGTCTTAATGACGTGGCATCGCTACAGCAGGTCGAGGTGTCGAGACGCATAACCTCGGAGGCCGACAATGTCGATGGGAACCAACTTGCCAAAGTCTTCACCTTCAATCTCGATGACGATCTGAATCCGATAGGAGAAGATCAGTTCAAACTCGAACCCTACGACAAAGTTGTAATACACCGCAGTCCCAATCATAAACCGCTGATGGGCATCTATGTTGGCGGCGAGGTGCAGTACGAAGGTTGGTATACTCTCTCCAGCAAAGATGACCGTCTCGCTGCCCTCATCGAAAAGGCCGGTGGTTTGACTCCGAAGGCCAATGCTGACGGAGCAACATTAGTGAGAAAGTATTCCGAATCTGAGACTCGTGAGCGTTCTCACCTTATCGAATTGGCACAGTCTAGAGCTGATTCTATCGCAGCATACGCAGAGGTGGGCAAGACGTCCTATCGCGTGGGCATCGATCTTGAAGATGCCATGGCGAAACCTACGGGAGGCAGCAACATCATTCTTGAGGCAGGTGACTCCATATTTATCCCTCGTGTGCATGAACTTGTGAAAATCTCTGGTGAAGTCCTGTCGCCTAATACTGTGACATACGTGAAGGGAAAGAAGGCAAGCTATTATCTCACTCAGGCTGGTGGAGTGGCAGAGAGCGGTCGTAAGTCGAAAGCCTATATTGTATATGCCAATGGTCAGATCTGCACGCTGAAGAAGGGCAAGATACTACCCGGGTGCGAGATCGTTGTGCCCCACAAGGTGCCTAAGAAGGTGGATACTGCCAAGGTAGGGATGTGGGCCACCCTCGCAAGCACAGCGGCAACAATCGGTGCCATCATCGCAACAATCCTGAAATAAGGTATATCAAGCGAATGATGTATTATACAACCCTATGGGCGTGGTTTAGACTATTTCCTAAACTTAAGTAACGTAATTAAAAACAATCAGTGTCAACAATCTGCGTCAGTAAAACAACCAATAAAAGACTTATCAACCGAGGTGTAACACCCTTTGATTGAGACAATATATAAAGCTAAGAAACATGGAAGAAAGTAAAGAATACAGCGGAATAGACATCATTGCTTTGGTATTAAAAGTACTGAAGGAAAAGAAGACATTATTTAAGTTTGTTGCTGTAGCAGCATTTGTAGGGTTAATTGTTGCTTTGGAAACACCGAAATATTACACCTCAGAAGTTATACTTGCACCAGAGTTATCTTCCAGTGGTCTCGGACTCAAAGGTAATCTTGCCGAAATGGCTTCCTCGTTCGGAATCGATTTGGGCTCGAAATCGTCTTTTGATGCAATCTATCCGGAGATATACCCAGATATCTTCTCATCTACAGATTTCATACTTTCACTTTTTGATGTACCTGTACGTCTGAAGGATGACAATACGACAAGAACGTACGTTGAACATCTGAAGAAAGATAAAAAATTTCCATTCTGGCAATACCCCCAAGTATGGCTCAGCAGAATGATGGCAAAACAAGAAGCAGCATCGAAAGGTAATTCTTTCGGAGAAGTTGATCCGTACAGAATCTCGAAAATTGACGATAAATTGTGTCTTGACATAAGTAAGTCCATTGTCTGTATGATAGACAAAAAAACAAGCGAAATAACAATATCGATGTCAGACCAGGACCCGATGGTCGCAGCAATAATGGTTGACACTTTGCAACAGCGTCTGCAGTCATACATAACAGAATATAGAACGAAGAAAGCCAGGTCTGACTATGATTATTATGATAAAATGGTGAAAGAGGCAGAGCAGAACTTTACGAAGTCGAAGAACATATACTCCAGTTTTAGTGATGCGCACCGTAAATCTACGTTAACCACCGTCAATGCTCAGGAGAAGACGTTGAAGGATAATATGTCAAATTCGTATTCCAGTTATTCTGCTTTGGTAAAAATGCGCGAACAGGCTCAAGCAAAGATACAGGAGCGAACCCCTGCTTTCACAATGATTCAGAATGCAAAGATGCCTAATAAGCCAAGTAGCAGACCAAGAATCATAACATTGCTGATATTTATTTTCCTGGGTTGTATAGCAGATACGGCGTGGATCCTTTACAAAATGAATTTCAAAAAAGACCCCAAGGACATATTAACACATTAAGTCGTGATTTTAGCTCTACCATACGTAATCACAATGATTATCTTCGCTATTATGGCTGTAATATATGCACAACGCCGTGAAAGAGAAGATGACAAGATATTGTGTTCTAGTATATTGTTGGTTTCAATAGGTTTGTTCTATATTTTTTTTGCATTCCGAGGCTATGTATATTCTGACTGGGAATCATACTACATAATATACGAGAACGCAGATTGGTGTGATGTGCTTGAACTAACATCAACAAAACAAACGGCAGTAATACATGAACCAGGGTTTACACTCCTGATGTGTATCTGTAAGATGTTCAGTTCCGAGTATGCATTTATGGTGATTGTCATAACTACAATTGACACACTTTTGTTACTCAGATTCCTAAAAAGGTGGGATATTGACAATCTACCATTGGTGTTTATGCTGCTGATTATCTTCGGTGGCATCACAGTTATATTTAACCTGCTTAGAAATCAGTTGTCAATTTTCATCCTCTTAAATGCTTTGGAATATATAGAGAAGAAGCAACCTATGAAATATTATTTCCTTTGCATTTTGGCATTATGCTTTCATGTATCAGCCCTATTGTTTTTACCCTTATATTTCGTTTTGGGAAGAAAAATAAACAGATGGGTGTTCTTGGGGGGATGTATAGTCTTTTTTTCTCTATATATCTTAAAGATTCCAATAGTACTAACACTTGTCAAAGTATTAGGATTAGGTGGAGTGTTCGGAGAAAAAGCAGAGGTTTTTACAGAGGTTTTCAAGTCTGAGCGAGCCTTCTCTCTTACGGGCACTATAGAAAAAATCGGAACAGTAGGACTCGTCACTTGTTACTACAACAAACTCATAGAAGATAAGAAGAACGTAATAATAATAAACTGTCTATTCATCTATTACTTTTTCTATTTTGTGTTCGGAGAATTTGAAACGCTGAGCAGTCGATTATCTATTTTATTCCTTTTCTCATACTGGGTTATCTGGTGTAAACTTATTAACGAGATGACACATAAAAACAACAAACGAATAATATGTTCTTTATTGTTTCTATATGGGTTGTATTCTCAATCATTAAGTTACATATACCCCGTTCAAGAATATGACAACCTTCTATTTGGGGGAAAGAGTTCCGTTGAAAGACAAAGAATTCTTGACAAAACATATGACCATCGTGTAGAATAAAGAAGTTTTCATGAGTGTAAAAAAAAATTTCATATACAACAGCCTTATAACTGTATCCAGTTATGTCTGTCCGCTGATAACCTATCCCTACGTATCACGTATATTGGGGGTAGGCAACATCGGGATATGTAACTTTGTTGACTCATTGGTCAATTATTTCGTGCTCTTCTCTATGATGGGAATAACAACCGTCGGTATCCGTGCTATAACAGAAAACAAGAATGACAAAATAAAACTTTCACGTGATTTCTGGAGCATACTCTGTCTTAATGCTATTACCACCGTGATGGCAATAGTAGCACTGATAGTTGCAATATACACGGTGCCGGATCTGTTTCCCTACCGTAACCTGTTGTATGTAGGAGTCTGCAAACTTGCTTTCAATCTTTTTTTGGTTGAATGGTTTTATGTTGGTTTGGAGGATTTCGCCTATATAACCCAAAGGACATTATTGGTAAGACTACTCTATATCATATCCATATTCTTATTTATACGAAAGGCAGAAGACTATCCATGGTACTATATACTCACAGTGGCTTCTGTCTGTATCAATGCTGTTATAAACATTCTGCACAGCCGTATGTACGTACATTTATCGTTTAAGGACGTATCTGTCAGACCATTCTTGTACACTTTTGTAGTCATGGGAATTTATATACTTATCACAAACGTGTACACCTCACTCAACGTGGTGTGGCTGGGAGTCGTCACCGATACCATACAGGTTGGCTACTATACTACGGCCACCAAACTATATACCATAATCATGGCATTCTTCTCGGCATTCTCCAGCGTGCTATTCCCGAGAGTCAGTTCACTCCTAAGTGAGAACCTACAGGATGAATACTGGTACAAAATCAGACAGGCCGTTGATGTATTATTTGCTATTTCGATGCCGATGATAATAACGGCCTTCACCTGCAGTGCTCCTTTGGTGGTGTTGTTGTCCGGTAAAGGATATGAAGGAGCATACCTGCCTTTCAAAATAATAACACCACTGTTGTTTATTGTTGGATTGGAGCAAATTGTTGTATTGCAGATACTTCTGGCACACAAGAAGGAAACGCTACTACTGATTGTTTCCATAGTGGGAGCATTGACATCTGTTGTTGTCAACCTGATATGCACAAAGCCGCTGGGAGCAACAGGTTCGGCAATAGCATGGCTGATTTCAGAGTTAATGACACTGACATTATCACTGATATTTGCACATATAAAGTTTAACTACCACTTCCCTGTAAAGGAAGCTCTGAAATACGTATTTGCATACATCCCACTGATTATAACTTTAACTGTGGGAGGGATAGTTTTTGACTATAACAGCATTATCACTTTAGCATTGATTCCATGCATAGTGGTGGCATATACTCTGATTTTGCAAAAGAAATATCTCAAGAATGAGGTGATATCTCAAACAATAGGCAAATTAACATCTTTAACCCGATCTATGAGATGAGATTTTCCATTATTATACCATCATACAAGACAAAATTCCTGGAGGATGCTATAAAAAGTGTTATCCAGCAAACGTGTGTCGATTGGGAATTGATTATTGTTGATGACTGCTCGCCAGAGGACATTAAGAGCATTGTTGATAGTTTTTCCTCTGACACAAGAATAAAGTATTACCGAAATGCAAGTAATTATGGTGTCGAAATTCTAGTAGATAATTGGAACAAGTGCTTGGAATACTGCCAAGGAGATTACGTCTTGTGTATGGGTGATGATGATATGTTGTTACCATGTTGCCTGGAGGACTATTCAAAGCTCATAGATAGATACCCGGAAGTGAATGTATATCACATGCGTTCACAGATGGTGGATGAATATGGCAATATAAAAAAAATGCTAGAGGAAAGACCAGAGTATGAGTCTGCTGTAGAAATGATGACAGCTCAATGGACTAATCACAGACTGCAATTTATTGGAGATTTCATGTTTTCACATAACTGGCTTATTAAAAATGGAGGTTATGTAAAATTCCCCATGGCATACAGTAGTGATTGGGCTACAGCCAATAAGGCAGCTCTTGATGGGAATGGTATTGCCAACTGTAATACATACGGATTTCAGTATCGTGATAATTCCTTAACTATTTCCAGAACTCAGAATTTGAGAAAGACACTCCTTGCAACGGTTTTGGTTCGAGACTGGTATGACAATCTGACAAAGGATATAGATGCGCGTTTAAATGAACTGACATCAAACAGCCTAAAGCAAAATATCAGAGATATGATTTATCATATGATAGAAACCAAGCCGACGACATCAAACATCAGTTTCTGCTTAAGTAATGCGACCTATTTAGGGTTAGCAAAAATCACGATTATAAATTTATGCTTACGAGCTATTATCAAGCATTATTTCAATAAATGACACAAGATACAATTTATACTGTTAGAAATAGATCTTTAGATATCACCGCAGGCTTTTTCTTATGCTACATGATTGTATATCATGTGTGCCAATGGTTTAGTCTGTGTGACACATTTCTGTTTCAAATTCTTACCTATCTCAACTTTTTCATGCCCTGGTTTTATTTCAAAGGAGGAATGAATTTCAGAAACCAGGACACTCATACATTAGTACATAAAAGTGCTAAGCGATTGCTCATTCCATTTGTGCAATGGAGTATGGTTGGGTTGTTGATAGGTGGAATAATAGATGTTGGTCTTAACGGGCATTTTACTCTGATTGAATATCTAAAATACAATGCGCATATACTGATATACGACTGGTCTGTAGCAGGAAACATGCCATTGTGGTATCTTATTAGCTTATTCATCGTCAGAATAATCGTTAATGTGAGTGAAAAATGTAGGATATCCATTATGGCAACAGCTTGCGCCGGACTTATTATTGCCATAGCTGCTCACTTTGTCATTGCAGAAACACAATATCATTGGACAAACGTCTTTTCGGGTATTTTCTTCTTCTGTTGTGGTATCATGATGAAGAACTTTCAAGAGCATAAATGGGTAGTCTGCGCAGGGATAATGGGATATATTCTGTGCTCTGTAATATCCAGACCTTACGTTGACATGAAGACCAACATTCTGTCCGAAGGCTACTATCTGTTGTGGCCAATATGGTCTCTGGTAGGGATTATTACCATCAATGCCATATCACGTATTGTCACAGGATACGCAAGATGCCTTCCGTTGGAATTTGTCGGACAGTATTCAATGTATTTCTATGTCATCCACTGGCCTGTAATAGTTTTCGCCAATTATTTACTGAGATAATATGAAGGTTGCGTATATTCTCTGCTCCGGCAGGAAACAGTATGGCTCGTCAAAAGCCTTTCTCAACATCGTCAGGGATGCTGGCAGCTATAACTGTACACCTATAGTAATTATGCCTGAGGAGGGAGAGCTGACTCAGGACCTCCAGAGTCAGGGTGTTACCGTATATACTGTTCCCTTCAAGTCAAGTGCATATCCAGACTGTAAGAGTATGTCACAGAAACTGCTGTTCTTTCCCAGGCTGACAGGTAGAATAATCATCAACTTGTTGGCTATATTCAACATCTCGAAGATTCTGAGACAGGAGAACATTGATATCGTCCACACCAATACAGGGATAAACAACGTAGGATACTATGCTGCCAGAAGATTAGGCATACCACATATATTCCATATCAGGGAATTTGCAGACAAGGTTGGTTTCCGTAATTTCCCTTCTCTGGGTATGTTCAGAAAGAAACTGCTGAAGAATGGTAATTGGAATATTTTTGTCACTCGTGGATTGAAAGATTATTACATGCCAGCAAAAGAAGTTAACAGCATTGTTATCTATGACGGTGTGCTACACCACAAAGACCGACTGGTTGTGAACACAGAAAGAACGAATATGACGTATGTCGGCAGAATTGAACGGAACAAAGGATTGGAACAATTGCTGGAAGCATATTCTCTGGCATTGAAAGAGACAGAAGGAAAACTGTTGCCTCTGACCATTGTCGGCGAGGAATCTGACAAAGAGTTTGCTGACAGGATGAATGCCTATGTTCTCGAGAACAATCTCTCCGATAAAGTGACATTTCTAGGTCACCGGAATGACGTTGCAGATATCATGCAGCGGAGTGTATGTGTAATCATTTCATCACATAGCGAGGGTTTCGGTTTTGTTACTGCAGAGGCTATGTTCAATGGCAGCATTGTCATAGGAAGAAACAACACTGGAACCAAAGAGCAATTGGACAATGGATTTTATAGGACAGGTAGGGAAATTGGGTTTAGATTCGAGAATACCCAAGAACTGGTCTGTAGACTGATTCAAGTATGTCAGATGTCCAACAGTGATATAGAAAAAATGCGCAACGATGCATTTGAGACAGCTAATAACATCTATACTATAGAAAACAACACACGACAGATATATAATCTGTACGAAAGTGTAGCCAATATAACGATAAAATATTGATATGAAACCCAGAATATTCGCATACTACTTGCCTCAGTACCATCCATTCGAGGAAAATGATGAATGGTGGGGAAAGGGATTCACAGAATGGACCAACGTTGCCAGAGCACGGGCATTGTTCCCCGGTCATTACCAGCCTCATATACCTGCAGACTTGGGATTCTATGACCTGCGATTGCCTGAGGTTCGCGAAGAGCAGACTCGATTGGCTCGTGAGGCTGGTATTGAGGCTTTCTGCTATTACGAGTACTGGTTCGGAAACGGATGGCAGGTTATGGAACGTCCCTTCGAGGAGGTTGTTGCTAGTGGCAAACCTGATTTCCCTTTCTGCCTGTGTTGGGCAAACCATTCGTGGTACAAGAAACTGTGGGATCCCAAGAATCCTGGAAAAGACATTCTGTTGGCAGAACAGAAGTATGGCGGTGTGGAAGATTACATCAAGCATTTCATGCACCTGTTGCCAGCCTTCAAGGACAAGAGATATGTCCGCGTCAACGGCAAACTCTACTACTGCATATATGATGTACTCCATTTCCCCAATATTGAGGGGTTCATTCAGTGTTGGCGTCAACTAGCCAAAGAAAATGGGCTGAACGATTTCTATTTCGTTGCAACCGACTATAACAACGAACATAAGGAATTACTTCTCTCACAAGGATTCGATGCGATACATAATGTCGATTACATCAATATTTATCACCTGATGCCCAGGTGGAAGAAAGCATTATACACCATTGGAAGAAAGTATCTGCATGTACCTATGATTTTTAGATACAAGGAGGCTATAAAATTTATGCTACATCCTTGCTGTACAGAACGTGAAGTTATACCCGTAATAACACCTAACTGGGACCACACACCACGCTCCGGGGGCAGAGGTACTGTTATGACGGATTGTGACCCTAAATACTTCAAGATACTGGCCATGGATGCTCTGAATATGATTAAGGGAAAGCCTGAGGAAGAACAGATTGTCATCGTAAAATCTTGGAACGAATGGGGAGAAGGCAATCACATGGAGCCTGACGCCAGATACGGTAAAGGATATATAAATGCTCTTCGTGAAGCCATTGATGAAGTCAAGTAATAATGTATGATGAAAAGAATTCTATTCATAACACCTTTTGCTCCTAGCAACATAGGTGCTGCAATGAAATTTACAAAGAAAATTGTAGAGACTCTAGCAGAAAATTATCTGGTGGATATGGTGTATTTTATGGCAGAAGGTGAAAAGGAATACATTCCGGAGAACAAGAACATACGTCTGCTGAAAACATATACTGTCACAACCAAAGACCGTTTTTGCAGTGTAGCACATAAGCCATTGTTGTTTCCAATATTCAGTGTCAGATTCAGAAAGGAACTGGAACGATCTGTACATCATTGGATGAATGAATATAACTACGACATGATGTTCCTGGATCATAGCCAAAGTTTCATTTATGGCATTCCCTACCCTACAATACCTAAAGTTCTGATGTCTCATGACGTTATATTCCAGAGAATATCACGGACAAATGGCAAACTGATGTCTGTGTGGTGTAATAGGACTGAACGTATGTTGGTAAATCAACAAAATGCGCATGTATTCTCGTTCAGCACCAAGGACAAAGATATCTTAGACAAGGAATATGGCATCAATTCGTATGTAACATGTGGTAACATCGACGATATTATCTACAGAACATATCCGACGGAAAAGACAGATAACTTTATATTTTTCGGTCAATGGGTCAGAAAAGATAATTCGAAAGGTCTGGAATGGTTTCTGAAGAATGTGTATGACATGACTCCAGAGAATTTTAGATTCAAAATTATTGGCAGAGGACTATCTGAACATCTATTGTCGCTGATTAAATCTAAAGAGCGTGTGGAATACTGTGGTTTTGTTGAGAACCCATATCTGGAAATCGCTAACAGTAGGGCTGTTCTTTCTCCATTGTTCTCGGGAGCAGGTGTAAAGTTCAAGGTGCTGGAATCTATAGCTTGCGGAACTCCAGTAATCGGTTCTGAGATTGCTTTCGAAGGAATACCTGTAGATTTTGAAAAATTCATGCTTCTGGCAAATACTCCTGAAGAGTACCTGTCATTAATGAAAGATATCAATTATTCTATCGATGAATGTATCACAATGAAGGAGAGATTCCTAAGTGATTATATCAATCCATATATTATCAAATACATAAATGAATTATTAGGATGAGCAGAATACTGATAACAGGAGCTTCGGGATTCATAGGTACTAATCTGCTGGAATACTTTGTAGGAAGGGGACACGTTGTCATCAACATTGATTTCCAAGAGCCAAAGATTGCCGGTCGCAAAGAACTGTGGAAGAATATTGATATCACTGACGAGCAGAAAACCATTGAGGCAATAACGGACTTTAGCCCAGAATACATTGTACATCTTGCTGCAAGAACAGACCTCTTCGGCAATAGCTACCAGGACTATGATGCCAATATCTCTGGCGTCAGGAACGTATTGAAGGCTGCTGAAGGCTGTCACAATCTGAAGAAGATTCTGATAACTTCATCTATGTTGGTGTGCAGTGTCGGATATATGCCAAAGAACCAAAGTGACTACTGTCCACCCAACTGGTACGGAAAGAGCAAGGTTGAGACAGAGAATATAGTGTGGGAGCATCTGCCAAAATGCGACTGGGCAATTCTTCGCCCTACATCAATATGGGGTGAGTGGTTCGGTGTACCTTACCGCAACTTCTTTGACATGGTAAAAAAGAGAATGTATTTTCACATCGGACATTCTGCATGTACTAAGACTTACGGATACATCAATAATGCCGTTTATCAGATTGAACAAATCATGCTTAATGATACTTCTGACAAAAATAATAAGGTATTCTACTTGGGCGACCAACCACCGATCTTCATCGAAGAGTGGGCTAATCAGATTGCAGCTGAGTTGGGTTTCAGAATTCCCCGTGTTCCGTATGCTATCGTTAAGTGTGCCGCGATATTCGGAGATTTTCTGAGTATATTTGGAGTACATTTTCCTATGACTTCATTCCGTCTGAAGAATATGTCAACTGATAATATTATCAATCTTGACAATACATACCAAATAGCTCCCGAACCACCTGTAGAACGTCTGGAAGGAATACGAAGAACTTTAAGATGGATGCAAAAAAATAATTAAGGAATGAAAATATCTTTAATCACAACAACATTCAACAGTGCTTCTACTGTCGGTGACACTATCGAATCTGTACTCGATCAGACATTTAAGGACATTGAGTACTGGATTATTGATGGAGGGTCAACGGATGGTACGCTGGATATAGTCAAAGAATATGAGACTATGTTCAACGGTCGTTTGCATTGGATCAGCGAAGCAGACAAGGGTATATATGATGCTATGAACAAGGGCATTATGCATGCCACTGGAGATATCGTAGGCATACTGAATAGCGATGATTTCTTTACATCGGATGATGTGTTGGCTGTTGTTGCAGAGACGTTTAGCAAAGAGAAGGGGCTTGATGCTATGTATGGAGATATTCATTTTGTAAGGCCTGATAACTTGAAGAAATGCGTACGTTATTATAGCTCGAAAATGTTTAGACCTTGGCTGATGAGATGGGGTTATATGCCTGCTCATCCATCGTTCTATTGCCGTAAGAGCGTTTATGATGAATACGGTCTTTACTCCTTGGATTATAAGATTTGCTCTGATTTTGACATGATGGTACGCTTGCTCTGTAAGCATGGTATTAAGACAAAGTATGTGAAGAAGGACTTTGTGACTATGCGCACGGGTGGCATCAGCACGAGCACGTTCTCACACCGTATGCTTATAACAAAGGAGGATGCCATTGCATGCAGGCGAAATGGGTTGTACTCAAACTTTGTAATGTGTTCTCTGAAGTATTTTAGTAAGGTTTTTGAGTTTATTTAGTCAGCCCTTAAAATGCACGCAGATGCGCATACACGATGCATACAGAACTGTCAACGGAGCATTCTGGCTTGCCATTCATGCGTGTTTTAAGACGAACTACGCCCAAAGTTTTCGTTTGCCCATGATGATGGCGATGATGGCGATGGCGATTGCTGACAAGAGCATTCCGTAAAAGAAGCAATCCATACTATCTCTTATTCTATAATCTGATAAAAAACATCTTCTTGCAACTCTTGTATTGCCCGGTCGAAGTTCTCAGCTTTGGTCAGAATGTAATCTGTATTATAGGTCGAGATGGCGAAGATGCCGATCTTGTGAGCTGCAAGGATTGAAGAGATTTGGGCAAGGATGCCGATCAGGGAAAAGTCAAGAACACCTTCGATGCGGAAAGCGCGCCAGCCGTCATCGCGTGATAGAGTGGTGGCAGGTACTTGTGTGGTAGGACAAACGAGTGACCGCTCCTCGTCGGTCGTGGCTATGAAAGTCCACGGCGAGGTAAGATCCACCTGGCTGTAATCTGCAACCTGGCAGATGGAAAAAGTATGAGGGATGATCTTGAGTGTCAGCATGGTTTTTAAGATTTATTTCGGTCTTCTGAATCGCTTAGTTACCGCAGCATACTCGCAGCGCTGACAGAGCGGTTCTTTCGTCTGGTGGCGTGAGAAGCCTTCGTATAAGGATTTTGCCCTCGGGGAGTTGAGAATCTCTTCGAGGGTATTTTCATATAAGTTGCCGAGGCGGATAGTGCCTTCATGATCGAGGCAACAGGGCACGACGGTGCCATCGACGAGCACACCTACCTGATTGCGCAGCGCGTAGCAGAAGACTTCATCTACGTCGTAAGCCTCACGCCCTTCTTCTGGCCACTCGAACATCTGGTCATACTCCACATAAATCTTCTCCGTGAGCTTCCAGCCATCGTAGCGCTGAGTCCATGATTCTCGGGCAATGTGCTGACCGATAAGCTCTAATACCTCTTCGTTCTTGCTGTCGAAGCCGCCTTGGTTCCAAAGTCTTAATACGACGATGGTGCCTTGTCGGGCAGCTTCCTGGGCAAAGGTCATTACCTCATGGATGTATGCCTCCAGTGAGTCTTTAATATCAGATTTCGCGTGACTGGTATTATTTATTATTTCGTATTTATTATTTACGAACATTTGTTCGTTCCCTTCCTGCGAATGGAGTGAAATCTGTATCTTATGAGGGTACGTGGTGAGGCCTTTGGTCAACAACGTGCCATTGGTCGTCAGCACAGGGATAAAGCCTTTCTCTCGCGCTATATTAATAAATGTAGACAGATGCTCATGCAGCATCGGTTCGCCCATCAGGTGAAAGTACAGAAACTTAATCTGCCCCCTCAGTCGGTCGGTCAGAAGATTGAACTCGTCGAGCGTCATCTTACGCTTCGGACGGGCGTTCTTCGGACAGAAGACACAACTGAGGTTGCAGATATTAGTTATTTCAAGATAGGCTCTGTCGATCATTTCAGGAAGCTCTGTGCAGCCAGCACGAGGAACATGTAGTGCGATGAACCACCGCCAAGCACATACTCCGTCTGCTGCCACAAGAATGGCCAGGTGAGGAGCTCTGGGAAGTCAGGACGGATCAATGCAGTACCCGAGATGACACCACCAGGGATATACGACCAGTCAGCGCGGTTCAAACCGTAGCCGACGGTTGCTGACTGAGCACCGACACCAGAAGCAAATGACGCCTGATTGATGCCAGGGTGGCAGCCGAGGATGAAGTTGAGCGCATTGTAGATAGGATCCTTCGAGAAGAGCTCAGGATAAGCTGCAGCAAGGAAGTAGTTCTCGTAGCCGAAGCGCTGGATGTCCCAACCTGCACCCCAGATATGTGGACGGTAAGGAACGCCGTAAGGAGTCTCGGTTACGTCCTGTGCCAAACGCTGACTGTAATCAACGAGCGCCTGACGATATTTCTTGAGCCAAGCCTTGACCTTCTTATCCTTTGAGTTGCGGAGCTGAGGCTCTACGCGAGAGAGGACAGAGAGATTAGATGCCGAGAACGCGCTCTGGCTGAAGATTGACTTCTCTGCGCCGCTCATCGACTTAGCGTCAGCAAGGATGTAGTCAAGATACTCCTTCTCGCCCGTGGTGAGATAGAGCTCTGCAGCTGCCTGCAACTTGTTCTGAGCCGAACGTGCATCGACCTGAGTATCGTTGTAAACCTTCTTGGCAATCTCCAGGCAGTCATCGCTCAAAGAAGGATTGAAGTCCTTCAGCACACGAGCAGTAGCAGCCAGGTTAGCAGCGGTAGAAAGCTCACGGCCAGGATTGTTTTCGGTGTAGATCCAGCGGTCATCGCTGTTGCCCTTTTCGCCATCGGTCATAGCCGAAGCATCGCCGAGGAGAACGTACTGACGGAGCGTATTACAGATGATGCCACGATAGAGGCGACCCAAAGCCTTGTAGCCAGCCACTACGCTGAGTGCACCATGCTCGATCTGCTGC
>JAZRVB010000165.1:0-1720 GCA_045598885.1 Bacteroidales bacterium | reverse complement strand
TTATGGTAAACAATTTGGTTAATCCAATCAAGAAGACCATTACCCTGAGCGATGGACGTACCATCACTCTTGAGACGGGTAAGGTAGCGAAGCAGGCAGATGGTGCCGTAGAGCTTCGCATGGGTGGCACGATGTTGCTCGCCACCGTATGTACAGCACGTACCGTGACTCCAGGTACCGATTTCATGCCTTTGACTGTGGAGTATAAGGAAAAGTATGCGTCAGCAGGCCGCTTCCCTGGTGGTTTCACCAAGCGTGAGGGTAAGGCTAGTGATTATGAGATTCTGACCAGCCGCCTTGTTGACCGTGCACTCCGTCCTCTTTTCCCAAGCAATTATCACGCTGAGACTTTCGTCAACGTGACTATGTATAGCTCTGATAAGGAGAACCAGCCTGATGCACTCGCAGGTCTTGCAGCTTCTGCTGCTATGGCAGTGTCTGGCATTCCTTTCGAGGGCCCTATCTCTGAGGTTCGCGTCGTTCGCATCAATGGCGAGTTCGTCATCGACCCTACCTTCGAGCAGATGGAGCAGGCTGACATGGATCTCATGGTAGCTGCTACCTACGACAACATCATGATGGTAGAGGGTGAGATGAAGGAAGTTTCTGAGCAGGATCTTCTCGGCGCTCTCAAGGCTGCACATGAGGCTATCAAGGTTCATTGCCTTGTACAGAAGGAACTCATGGAGGCTGTCGGCAAGCCAGTATTCGAGTACTGCCACGAGGTTAATGACGAGGAGCTCCGCGCTGACGTCAAGGCTAAGTGCTATCAGGGTTGCTACGACATCGCTAAGAGCGGCAACAAGAACAAGCATGAGCGTGAGGCTGCATTCGAGGCAGTCAAGGAGGCCTTCATCGAGGCTCTCCCAGAGGAGAAGAAGGAGGACGAGGAGTGGCTCGGCATGATCGACCGCTACTTCCACGACGTAGAGCGTGAGGCTATGCGCCGCTGCGTTCTCGACGAGGGTACTCGTCTCGACGGCCGTGCATTGAACGAGGTTCGTCCTATCTGGATTGAGCCAGATTACATCCCAGGCCCTCACGGTTCAGCTATCTTCACCCGTGGTGAGACTCAGGCGCTCGTTACCTGTACTCTCGGCACTAAGATGGACGAGAAGATGGTCGATGACGTGCTCCGCAATGGTTACGACAAGTTCCTCCTCCACTACAACTTCCCTCCATTCTCAACCGGTGAGGCTAAGGCTCAGCGTGGCGTAGGTCGTCGTGAGATCGGTCACGGTCACCTGGCTTGGCGTGCAGTCAAGGAGATGATCCCAGCAGATTTCCCTTACACCGTACGTGTCGTTTCTGATATTCTTGAGTCTAACGGTTCTTCATCAATGGCTTCTACCTGTGGTGCTACTCTTTCTATGCGCGATGCAGGTATTCCAATGATCCGTCCAGTATCTGGTATCGCTATGGGTCTTATCAAGGACGAGGATGGTCCTAAGTACGCTGTCCTCTCAGATATCCTTGGCGACGAGGATCACCTCGGCGATATGGACTTCAAGGTCTGTGGTACCGAGAAGGGTATCACCGCTACTCAGATGGATATCAAGTGCAACGGTCTCTCATACGAGATCCTTGAGAAGGCTCTTCTCCAGGCTAAGGAAGGTCGTGCACACATCCTCGGCAAGATGCTCGAGGCTCAGCCTAACACTCGTGAGGACCTCAAGGAGCATGCTCCACGCATGGTTGCCTTCGACGTTGACAAGGAGTT